>JBKPQU010000341.1:0-14927 GCA_046734255.1 Actinomycetota bacterium | reverse complement strand
ACATGAGCGCACCGAGGGGGGGTCTCGTCGAGACCCCGGACGCCTCCGGGGCGTTTCCCAATCTCAACCGGGAACAGATCGCCCAGCTCCGCAGCTACGGCAGGCGGCAGCGGGTGCAAGCCGGTGAGGTGCTGATCCAGGAGGGCGAGCAGACCAGGGACCTCTTCGTGATCCTGGCGGGGAAGGTGGCGGTCGTCCAGGGGTACGGCACTCCCGAGGAGCGCGTGATCCGGATCCACGGCCCCGGCCGCTTCCTGGACGAGCTCAGCCTGCTCACCGGCCAGCCTTCGTTCGTGACGTCGGTCGCCTGCGAGCCCGGTGAGGTTCTGGCCGTGCCGGTGAGCGCGCTTCGCGAAGTGGTCGCGCACAATCCCAGGCTCGGCGACCTGATCCTGCAGGCGTTCCTGATCCGCCGCGAACTGCTGATCGGGCTCGGGGCCGGCTTCCGGATCGTCGGATCGCGGTTCTCCCCCGAGACGCGGCGGTTGCGCGAGTTCGCCGCCCGGAACCGGTTGCCGCATCGCTGGATCGACCTGGAGGAGGACCCGGCAGCGGAGGCATTGTTGCAGCAGATGGGTGTGGCGCCTGAGGAAACACCGGTGGTGATCTGGCGCAAACAGGTGCTGCGCAATCCCAGTAACGCCGAGCTGGCTCGCGCCATCGGCCTTCCGGTGCCTGAGCCGTCCGAGCACCTCTGCGATCTCGTCGTGGTGGGAGCCGGTCCAGCGGGCCTGGCCGCCGCGGTCTACGGCGCGTCGGAGGGTCTGGGCACCGTGGTGCTCGACGCTGTGGCCACGGGTGGCCAGGCTGGAACGTCGTCCCGGATCGAGAACTACCTCGGCTTCCCGACGGGCATATCCGGCGCGGAGCTGGCCGAGCGGGCCGTGATCCAGGCGGCGAAGTTCGGCGCCGCGATCAGAGTGCCCGCTGAGGTGACCCAGCTCGGGAAGCGGGACGGGCACTATGCCATCGGGCTGAACAACGGCCCGGAGATCTGCACCCGGACCGTGGTGATCGCCACCGGAGCGCGCTACCGCAAGCTCGATGTCCCCCAGCTGGAGGACTTCGAAGGCAAGAGCGTCTACTACGCCGCGACCTTGATGGAGGCGCAGTTCTGCCAAGAGCAGCCCGTGGCCATCGTCGGTGGTGGCAACTCCGCCGGTCAGGCAACCCTCTACCTCGCCCAGCATGCCTCGAGGGTCCGCCTGCTGATCCGGGACGGCGACCTCGGCAAGAACATGTCCCGTTATCTCGTCGACCAGATCGCACGGCATCCGCGGGTCGAGGTGCTGCGGTACACCGAGGTGCGCGAGCTGCTCGGCGATGACGGGCAGCTCACCGGGGTCATCGTGGAGGACAACCGAACCGGTGAGCGCCGCACGCTGGCGGCGACCGTCCTCTTCGTGTTCATCGGGGCGGAGCCATGTACCGGCTGGCTCCTCGGACACCTGGCGGTCGACGAAAGCGGCTTCCTCCTCACGGGACCGGAGGCAGTCCGCCCGAAGGCGGAGCGCAATACCGACCACCGGCCGGACCTGCTGGAGACCAGTTGGCCCGGCGTGCTCGCGGTGGGCGACGTGCGCAGCGGATCGATCAAGCGGGTGGCCTCGGCAGTCGGAGAGGGCGCGATGGCTGTACGCCTGGTGCACGAGCATCTTGCCCGGGTTGGAGATCACATCGATGTCCTAGCGGCGGGCGGCAGGAGTCCCGGCCCAGGAGCAGAGGAGGCGAACCATGCCTGAGGTCCTCGCCCGCCACTGGTGGGTCCTGGCCGTTCGGGGCGCGGCGGCACTGCTGTTCGGAATCCTGGCTCTGATCTGGCCCCAGATCACGCTGGCGCCGGAGCCTTCGCCGTGGTGTGGCTGATCGGCGTGTACGCGATCGTGTTCGGGATCACGCTGCTGATGCTGGCCTTCCGCTTGCGCCGGCTGTGGCGTGCCCAGCCCGTTCCCGGGGCGCAAGCGCAGCCCGCGTGAGCGTGGTGACGGTGCACCGAGGAGGTGGTGTGTGTGCCAGTGATGGCAGTGGCCAAGTTCGAGCGGTTCTTTCGCGCGGCCGCCGGCCTGGACGTGGACAAGAACGACCTCAAGCGCTACACGGACTTCGTCAATGACAAGATCTACGATCTGCTGATCATGGGACAGGCGACGGCGAAGGCCAACGATCGTGACGTCATCCAGTTCTGGGATCTGCCGGTCACCAAGGGGTTGCAGGAGAACATCCACTCCTTCGGCAAGATCGACGAGGAGATCGAGCTGCGCCCCATCCTGGATTACCTGGCGTCGCGACCGCCCCTCGACGTGGCGCTGGGCGAGGAGGCGGAGGAGCGCCTGCCGGACCTTGCCGGCGGGATCAGCGTGGCGCTGGCCCGCGTCCTGAAGATCATTGATCCCCAGCTGAAGAATCCCGCGACGGCGGAGTGGGACTACGCGTTCCGGATCTTCCACCTGCTGCTGTGATTCCCTCTCGGGACAGCCACGGCCAGCGTCGGCACTGCGATCGGGGGACGGCCCGGTGACCGCGGTCTTCAACCGGTCACACTACGAGGACGTGCTAATCGTGCGGGTGCACGGCCTGGTTGCCCGACCCACCTGGCAGCGCCGTTACGCGGCGATCAACCGCTTCGAGGAATCGCTGGTCGGGCGCGGCACGACGATCGTCAAGGTGATGCTGCACGTGTCCAAGGAGGACAGGCCTTCGCCGTCCCGCCGCAGTATCAGCCGAGCGCCTTGAGCGCGTCGTAGACGAGGAAGGCCGGCCAGACCACGGCCTTCAGGACGCCGAGGAGACCCTGGCCGAACGTGTCCGCGGACTGAATGTAATAGACGAGCGCCCCGATGAGGCCGAGGCCGTACACGGCATTGCCGCCGCCCGCCGCGGCCTGGGTCCCTGCCCTCCCGTTCGATGTCCCGGTCATCTCCGCCTCCTTCGACTGGTTGGTCTGATCCTCCAACCTGCCATGGCCGGCGCGGGGATGCCGGCCGTGCGCGGCGAACCCCCGGCGCGACCCGCATTGACCGCCGCGAGGCGTTCGACGAGGGTGAGCACATGGTGCTGGGTGATGCCGCCCGAGCGGTCATCGAGTCGGGTCGGCTGGCTCACTTCACCACGATCAACGCCGACGGACGGCCGCACACGACCATCGTGTGGGTGGGGCTGGACGGTGACGACCTGGTGATCGGCAAGCTGATGGAGGACGTCAAGACCCGCAACATCCGTCGCGACCCGCGGGTGTGCCTGTCGATGGAGGCCGACGGGTCGACGCACGGCATGGCTCATCACCTCGTGCTCGAGGGGACCGCCCGGATCGAGGAGGGCGGGGCGCCAGAACTGCTGGCCCGGCTGGCACAGCGGTACATCGGTGCGGACGCCGTTTTCCCGCCGATGCCGGACCCCCCGCCCGGCTACGTCATCCACGTCACCCCGACCAAGGTCCGCGGGATGGGGCCCTGGGCCGGTAAGGCCTGATCGCGGAGGCGGCGGTCACGAGCGGCTCCGTGCCAGGCGCATAAGGCCTGAGGTGACGAGCAAGGAGGATTCCCAGAGGTGGGTAGACCGGACCGCAGGACGGTGGATCTGTCGGGGTACCCGGACCTCGTCGTGATCTATCTGGGGATGAGGGTGAATTCACCGAGGGGCCTCAGGACGCTGATTTCCTTCGGGTCGAAGATCCGTAGGGCGGTGGATGCGGAGCCGGACGGGCTGCTGTTGCACGAGGGCGTCATGTTCTCTCTGTTCCCGCCGCATGTCGGGATGCGCGAGTACTGGCGCGACTTCGACTCGCTGGAGCGTTGGGCCCGATCGCTGCCGCACCAGCATTGGTGGCAGGCGTTCCTCAAGGACCGTGGTGGCACCGGGTTCTGGCACGAGACCTTCTTCCGCGGCGGCCAGGTGGAGTCGATCTACATCGACATGCCCGCGGTCGGGATGGCGAAATTCGCTCCGGCAACGCCTGCGCGCGGCTCGATGTTCTCCGCTCGGCGGCGCCTCGGTATGCATGAGGGGAGCGAACCGCCGCCGGGTGTCCCTGAAGAGGAGTTGCACGACTCCTGACCTGCTGACCATGACGCGACGAGCCTGATCGAGAGCTAGCGGTGCTGATCCGACGCCGCCGGGGTGGTCAGTCCGCGGCCGCGCCCTCCAGGTTGGTGGCCATGCGCTGTAGCAACGCCACGGTGGCGAGGTACTCCTCTCGAGCGATGCCGGTGACGAGCCGGCGCCGGGTGAGGTCCACCTGCTGGGCGAGTTTGGCCCGGGTGGCATTCCCCGTGGCCGTGAGCGCGTAGCGGCCCTCGTCGTTGGCGACCAGGGCCCGGCGCTGGAGGTCGCTGATGACCGTATCCAGCGTGATCGCCCCCTGATCCCAGAAGGGCCGCAGCGCCTCCGCCAGTGCAGGCGCGTCGCTCGGCCCCTCGTGGAGGAGGTTTATTGTCTGCCAGTGCCGGCGCGTGAGACCCTCGGCGGCGAGCGCGGGGTCCAACGCGCCATCGATGGCACGGTCCAGCCGCTTGAGCCAGTATCCGATCGGATATCCGGTGGGCCCTTCGGGCGTCGGACCTCCCAAGGAGTATCTGGTTCCGGCGGGTTCGTCGCCCGTCATCGCTCCTCCTATAAGATGTCATCGAGCAACTAGATGTCAAAGAGTATGTACTGGAGGCATCGTGTCGCGCAAGCGCCCCGGTGGCGAGTGGCTCGATGACGACGAGCACGTCAAGGCCGTGGAACGCGCCATGATCGCGATCCGCCGGAGCCAGACCCGGCGTGCGCTGACCCGTCTGGCCGACAAGCGCGACGGCGTCGGCGATTCCGGTGTCGCCGGTGGCGTGGTCGTCGACGTCCTCGACGCGATCGAGGCGGCAGAGCAGGCCGGCACCCCGGCCACCGTCTCCAGCATCGCGGCAGCCCTCAACGTCGACCAACCGCGGGCGAGCAAACTCGTGGCCGCTGCCGTCGAGGTCGGCCTGGTTCGCCGGGAGGCCGACCAGGCCGATGGCCGTCGTGCCCTCCTGGTACGGACCGAGCGGGGCCATGCCCTCTCTGAGGAACTGCATAGCTTCCGCCGCTCGATCTTCGCCACGGTGATGTCTGGCTGGACCGACGCCGACCGCGCAGCTTTCGCCGGGTTGCTGACCCGCTTCGTCGAGTCCCTGGCCGACATCACGGGACGCTGAGGATCTGCCGCCTGCTGCGCACGCGCCGCCGCAAGGCCGGCCGCGGCTTCCGTGTCATCGGGACCCTCCACGCCCGAGCCGAGTGCGCGGGTTATCTGGGCCTGTCAGAGGGCTCGGCGGGTTGCCGGCCGGTATCGACCGCGTGCTGAAAGCGCCTCGCGAGCGTGCCTAGCGCATCCATGAGCTCCGGCGAGTCCACGACCTCGAAGTCCGTGTCCAGCAAACCCAGATAGAGCGCGAGCATCTGCGGATGGTCTGAACCCGGCTCGAAGGCGCACCGGTCGCGGCCCAGCGACTCCACTTCGACCGGGATCGGTAGCCGAGCCTGCACGTACGTCGCGGGCGCATGCACGATCACCCGTGCCCGGTACCGCCAGGTTGCCTCGCCCACTCCACGGGCTACCTGTGCCGCGACCTCGTGGTCGGGTGGTAGCCCGCGCGGGGTGAAGCGCGGTCCCGTCGGCGTCCGCAGCTCGATGCGGTCAACTCGGAAGGTTCGCCACGCGTCTCGATCCACGTCCCAGGCCACCAAGTACCAGCGCCGCCGGTCGTTGAGCAGGCGGTAGGGCTCCACTGAGCGCCGACTGGCAGCCCCGGAATGCGCCAGGTAGTCGAACCGCAGGCGCTCATGATCTCGACATGCGCTGGCGATCACAGTCAGCTCGTCGAGATCTACCTGCGGCCCTCGCGATGGCATCGGCAGCATGTATGACTGGAAAGCGCTGACCCGGTGGCGCAGCCGCGACGGAAGTACCTGCTGCAGCTTCGCCAGCGCGCGCACCGAGGTCTCCTCGATGCCGGCGATCGAGCCGCTCGCGGCGGTACGCAATCCGACCGCGACTGCCACAGCCTCCTCGTCATCGAGCAGCAACGGCGGCAGCGTGGCGCCGGCGCCCAGCCGGTACCCGCCTGCCACGCCCGGTCGCGCCTCGACCGGATAGCCGAGCCCGCGCAACCGATCCACGTCGTTTCGGACGGTGCGAGTGGTGACGCCGAGCCGGGTCGCCAGCTCGGCGCTGGTCCAGTCGCGCCGAGTCTGCAGCAGCGACAGCAGGGACAGCAGCCGCGCCGACGTCTTCAACATTCGTCGATCCTGTCGGATATCTAGGAACGAATCCTTCCGCTATTGTGCCTAGCTTCTCCGTGTGAGCAAGAGACCTTCTGGCCGAACGTCCAGTTGACGACCTGCTCACGAATGTCAGCTCCGCGCCGTGCCGGTCCGGCCAGCCGGTACCGGCCGTTGACAAGGAGAAACGCGATGAGCGACGAGATCCAACCCTTCCGCGTCGAGATCCCTCAGGCCGACCTCGACTACCTGCATGATCGGCTGGCCAGCGCCCGCTGGCCCGGCGAGTTGCCCGGCGTGGGGTGGGCCCGCGGCGTACCGCTGGGCTACCTCAAGGAGCTCGCCGAGTACTGGCGAACGCAGCACAACTGGCGCGCCCAGGAGGCGAGGCTAAACCAGTACCCTCACTTCACCACCGAGATCGACGGCCAGCGCATCCACTTCCTGCACGTCACGTCCGCCCAGCCTGACGCGAAGCCGCTGCTGATCACGCACGGCTACCCGAGCTCGGTCGCCGAGTTCCTCCAGCTCATCCGGCCGCTGGTCAACCCGGCTGACGGCCCGGCATTCCACGTCGTCGCGCCATCCCTGCCCGGCTACGCCTTCTCCACCCCGCTGTCCGCGCCAGGTTGGTCGATGGGCCGCACCGCCCGCGCCTGGGTCGAGCTGATGCGCCGGCTCGGCTACGAGCGGTACGGCGTGCACGGCGGCGACATCGGCGGTGGCGTATCCGGCATGGTGGCCAGCCTCGACGGCGCGCACGTCATCGGCGTCCACGTGGTAACCGACCCGCTGACCGCCGCGAATGTGGCCACCTTCCTCCCCGGGATGGCCGACCGGCTCGACGAGAACGACGCGGTCGACAAGGTGATCCTGAACCGAATGGACGAGTTCAAGAAGGAAGGCTCCGGCTACCTGGCGCTCCAGAACAGCCGGCCGCAGACCATCGGCTATGGCTTGGTCGACTCCCCGCTCCTGCAGCTCGCCTGGATCGCGGAGAAGTTCGAGGCGTGGACGGACCTGCCGATCGACCGTGACCAGCTGCTCACCACGGTCAGCCTGTACTGGTTCACCGGTTCCGGCGCCACAGCCGCGCACACCCTGTACGAGCAGGCACACTCGTCGGACTGGGGGGAGCCGCCAACCGTCCCGCAAGGCTTCGCGGTCTTCGGCGCGGACGAGACGGTACGCAAGCTGGTGCCGGCGCCGCCCGACGCGCACTGGACCGCGTTCGAGCGGGGTAAGCACTTCCCGGCGATGGAGGCTCCCACTCAGTTGGCAGCGGACCTGCAGGCGTTCTTCGGACCGTTGCAGTGACCGACGGAGCCAGCGACGCGGATCCGTGTGTTGGATGGTTCGGGTCTGCAGGTCACGTCGCTGGGTTGCGGGCGTCGTAGCGGTGGCGGAAGAGGAGGTAGGCCGCCCCGCCGGCGGGTAGTGGGAGCCAGTACGCGACGATGCGGTAGAGCAGGGTGGCGGCCAACGCGTCGCCGCTCGGCACGCCCGCGAGGGTGAGGGCCCCGACCAGGCCTGCTTCGACGAAGCCGAGCCCGCCGGGGGTGAAGGGCACCAGCGCCAGCAGTTCGGCAGCGGTGTATGCGAGCAGGACCAGGGAGGGGTGCGGGTCGGCGCCGACCGCGCGAACGGCCGCGAGCAGGGCGAAGTAGTCGAATGCCGTGTTGCCAGCCGCTGCCCACACCACCGTCTTCCACTGGGCTCCGACTGCCGCCCGAACGGAGTCGCGATCTCCAAGCAGTCGCTGCGGGAGGCCGGTGACCGGTCTGTGCCGCCTGACCGTGGCGTTGAGCAGCGACTGGATCGCCCGGCCGACCACGTTGAGCGGTGCATCGCTGGCGAACGCGGCCACGCCTGCCACGACGAGCGCCACGAACATGGCAATGCCGAGGTAGGCCGCGGTCTCCAGGCTGTGGTTGATGGCCGCGCCGCCCAGCATGGCGGGCAGCGCCAGCACGGGCAGGGCGAAGGTCGTGGCCATCTGCAGCACGGCCGTGACGCCGAAGGCCGCAACGGCCTCGTCCGGCTCGGCGACGCCTGCGCGGCGCAGCATCGCCGTCGCGGTGGCGGTGGCGGTAGCCCCGCCGCCCGGCAGGATGCGGCCGACGGCGGTCCCGGTCAGCTGCGCCGCGGCGACGGGGAACCACGCGCGGGTGTGCAGCGCGATGCGGTCGACCGCCCACAGGCACACCCAGCTGGTGACCTCGCAGGCGAGGGCGAGGATCGCGAAGGGCCAGTCCAGATGCGACAGCGATCGCCACGACCCGAACACTGCAAGCAGGCTCGGCAGCAGCAGGTACAGCGAGACGCCGACGAGCAGGAGCAGCACGGCCGGGCGTATCGCACGCCACCATCCGCCCGCACCCCGTTGCGGCGGCTCCGACACCCGCGGATCCGTCACGGTGCGCCGTCACGCCATTCGTCGCACCGCCGCCGCCGCAGACGGTCGACGAGGCGCCATGCCGTCATCGTGTCATCGCCCATACCGGCGGGGAAGGTTCCGCGTCACTCGGTAGGCCCTCCCCTGACCAGGTGGCCTACGCGCCGGCGACCTAGACTTGCCAACCCACAGAGCAAAGGCGCGTGGCCATGACTCAGGACGCCAGCGTCTGGCTAGCGGCCATGGAGCGTGGGGATGAGTCCAACTGATGAGCGTGAGCGGGACAGGGATCCCGCGGGGCGCCCGCGCAACGCCCGCCCGCGCGACGAACTGGGGCGGCCCCTGCCGCACGACGCGGCCGGGGTCGAAGGAGTGCCCGACGATCTCGCGTTGTCTCCGGAGGAGACGCTCGCCGAAGCGCAGCGACTTCTCGACGCCGGCCGAGCGTTTCAGGCACATGAAGTACTGGAGAGCACCTGGAAGGCCGCCCCAGAGGACGAACGCGAGTTGTGGCAGGGGCTGGCGCAACTCGCCGTTGGTGTCACGCACGTGCAGCGAGGCAATGCAATTGGGGCGGTGGCGCTTCTGAGGCGCGCCGCCGACCGCCTGGAAGGGTATGCCGCTGAAACGCCCCACCACGTGGACGTGGATGGGCTCGTCGCTTGGTCGCGCACCCTGATCGAACGCATCGACCGGGACGGCCTCGCCATCCTTGCGCGCGAAGACCTCACCCCGCACCTTCGCTCCTGACCAGGGAGCGAGAATGGCATGAGCGAGTCCGCGAGCGGCCCGATGGCCGGCAAGATCGTCTTGGTCACCGGTGGCACCGGAGGCATCGGAAGGGCGACCGCCGCGGGTCTCTCCGCGATGGGGGCGCGCCTGGCGATAACCGGCCGGGACCGCGAGCGGGCCGAGCATGCGGCTCGTGAAATCCCCGCAGCCGGCGGCGCACGCGTCGACGTGTTCGTCGGGGACCTGTCGTCCCAGTCGGAGGTGCGACGGCTGGCCGGCGAGGTGCTGCAGACCCTGCCTCGCCTCGACGTGCTGGTCAACAACGTCGGGGGCTTCTGGAACCACCGACACATCACGGCAGACGGGCTCGAGCGCACCTTCGCTCTCAACCACCTCGCCCCGTTCCTCCTTACCAATCTGCTCCTCGATCGGTTGAAGGAGAGCGTCCCGGCGCGCGTGGTGACGGTCTCCTCCGGAGCGCATGCCATGGGGCGGATCGACTTCGACGACCTCCAAGGCGAACGGTCCTATTCCGGCCAGCGGGCCTACAGCCAGTCCAAGCTGGCCAACGTCCTGTTCACCTACGATCTGGCCAGGAGGCTGCAGGGCAGCGGCGTCACCGCCAACGTGCTGCATCCCGGTGTCGTAGCCACCGCGTTCGGAGCCGAGGACCCCGGCCGGACGCAGCGCCTCCTCATCCCGTTCGCGCGGCCCTTCCTCAAAACCCCGACCCAGGGTGCCGCCACGTCGATCTTCCTCGCCTCCGCCACCGATCTGGAGCAGGTCACGGGCCAGTACTTCGTCAACGGCAAGATCACGCGGTCGTCGAAGCGAAGCTACGACGAGGCGGTAGCGGCCCGCCTCTGGCAGGTGAGCGCCGGTCTGGTCGGCCTGGACACGTCCGGTTGACCCTCCGGTCACCATCACGCACGGACGGCCCATGAAGGTCGGTGTGCACCACGTCGTGACCACCCCAGCCGCCCGGCCGGAACAACCCCGCAGGACGATGAGGGGCCGCCTGCGCGGCGCGGCGTAGATTGGCTGCGTCGGCGGTGGCAGGGTCGAGTCGCGATTTCTTCCAATGACAAGCCGACTCCGGAGCTGGCCATGCGCGTCCCCGACCCCATCACTCCGGTTGGCCTTCGAGGCGACGCTTGGCGAGCCACCGTCTTGGACGGCATCGGTGACACGCCGCTGATCCGTGTCGACGGCGTCTGGGTGAAGCTGGAGTTTCTCAATCCGTCCGGGTCGATCAAGGCACGGATAGCGAAGTACATGATCGAGAAGGCTGAGGTGGAGGGGCTGCTCCACCCCGGCGACACCATCGTGGAGGCCTCGAGCGGCAATACTGGCAACGCGATGTCAATGGTGGCGGCGGTCAAGGGCTACGCGATGCTCGTTGTCATGCCTGACGGGATGAGCCCGGAGCGTGCCGCCATCTCCAGAGCGTTCGGCGCGCGGGTCATGACGCTGGGCGACTTCCATGTCACCGACGCGCTGGCCAAGGCTCGTGAGCTCGGTGCGCAGCCCGGCTACTTCGCCCCGCAGCAGTTCGACAACGAGTGGAACGTCGAGGAGAACCGCGTCTGGCTCGGCCCCGAGATACTTCGGCAGCTGCCCGAAGGTGTGATACCCGACGCCGTCGTGGGGGGAGTGGGCACCGGCGGCACCATCGTCGGCGTCGGGCAGGCGTTTCGTGCGGTCAATCCGCGCTGCCGCGTGGTGGCGGTCGAGCCGAACGAGTCGTGCACGCTGATGTGCGGCGAGGTCGGCAGGCACCTGATCGAAGGCATCGCCGACGGCTTCGTCCCCGGCATCACCGCCCGGCACCGCGGCGAGATTGACGCCCTGGTGCCCGTAGACAGCGAGCAGGCGATCGCCGAGATGCGGCGGCTGGCCACGCACTTCGGCCTGTTCGTCGGACCGAGCTCGGGGGCGCATATGGTCGCCGCCCGGGCGCTCAGACAGGCCGACGACGCCATCGAGCACGTCGTCACGTTCTTCTGCGACGAGGGCGAGAAGTACATCAACGACTACTTCCTACCCTGAGCCCCGCTGACGGTCGGAACCACCAGACAGCCAGGTCCGCAGCCGGGTACGCGCCGGCTTCCTCGCGCCGCCGGCTACCGGACGCGGCCGAGGTGATCTGGGTGTGCGGGGACCACTCCGGCCCTGCGACCTGCTGGGTGCCGGGTGCATGTCGCCTCACCGATCTGCGCCCGGACGTGTACTGTCAAGAACACCGAGGACCTCATCACGAGGACGCCCCCGCCTTCGTCGCCCCCGGCGCTCGTCAGCACCGGTCGTAGGTGACCTGGGACGGACTCGATGATTGCCGCCACTGTTCTCCTGATCTTCGTTCTCGTCGCCCTCCTTTTGGCTACGCCGCGCTGGCTGTGCGAGTGGCGCAGCGGGACGAACGGGGCATCGTCTTCCGCCTCGGCAGGGTCCAGATCAATCGCGGGGGGCTATCAAGCAGGCGAGCCGATGGTCACCAAGACCGAAGTGCGCCGAAAACGGCTAGGAGATGAACATGACTTCGAAGATCGTAATGACGGTGGCCCTGGTTGGCTCGGTATGGGCCGTATCGCTCGTGGTGCCTGACATCAGGCGCTACCTGCGCCTACGCAGCATGTGAGGGCGTGACGGTCAGCGACTGCCTCGCCGATGGCTCGGGGCGAGGTCGGGAATGCTGCCCGGGTCGGCGACGATGGCGTTCGCGACGTCGCTGAGACGCAGGTGGTTGCTACGGCTGTAGAGCCGCATCATGGTGAAGGCATCATCGACGCTGATGCCGTGGAGCTGCGCAATCACGCCCTTGGCCTGTTCGATCACCACGCGGCTGTCCAGGGCGCCCTGCAACTGCTCGGTGAGAACCTCACCCCGGTGGATGGCGCGTTCCTGCAGTAGCCCGATGGTGGCCACGTCGGCCAGTGCCTGCACGAGCCGCACGTCGGAGGGTTCCATTTGGCCGGTCTCGGCAGCGAACAGACCCATGCATCCGATCACCTCCTGTCGCAGCCGCATCGGGAAGGCGTGCACGGACCGGAAGCCGGCCGCGACGGCCTGCGGCGCGAACCGTGGCCAGCGGGGAGTTGCGGCCCGCAAGTCGGTGTTGATCACCGGCGTGCCCTGCCGGTAGCAGTCCTGGCAGGGTCCCTCGTGGGCCTGCACCTGGAACAGCTCGAGGAGATGGACTCGCTCGTCGGAGGCGGCCATGAACTGCAAGTGGCCCTGGTGGTCGCCCAGCAGGAGGCCCACGGCGCGGGCCCCGATCAGCTCGGACGTGCGGGAGGTGAGCATCTGCAGGAACTCGATCACGTCGAAGGCGTCGATCAGCGTGTCCGCGACCTCGACGAACACCTCCGCGACCCGCTCGGTCCGAACCGCTCCCATCTCAACTCCCCTGCGCGCGGCCTGGATGGCGCCGAGCACTGCCCAGGACTCGCCGGGGTCATCGGTGTCCCGCGGTCAACGTTGCTCCGGGTCATGCTCGTCCCGCCAACACGAGTCTACGGGCGACCACGTCCCGCGCACGGTGGGTCAGAGGCGGCGGGGGCTCCTCGGATGGCTTCAGGCGGCCCGCTTCATGGCCAGGCGTTCCGGTCGCGGCCACCTGACGGCCGTCGCCCAACCGAGCTTTTCGAGCCAGCGGATGATCCGGGCGCTGGTGTCCACCTGGCCGGGGAGCACGCCGTGGCGAGCGCAGGTGGGGTCGGCGTGGTGCAGGTTGTGCCAGGACTCACCCATCGACAGCACTGCGAGCCACCAGACGTTGCCCGCCCGGTCCCGGCTGGTGAACGGCCGCTCACCGATGGCATGGCAGATCGAGTTGATCGACCAGGTGACGTGGTGCAGCAGGCCCACGCGCACGAGGGAGGCCCAGAAGAACGCGGTCGCCATCCCAGCCAGCGACCAGGTGGCAAGGCCACCGACGACCGGCGGCAGAAACAGCGACACGGCGACCAAGGCGGGGAAGGCCTTGGAGATCTTGACTATGTCCCGATCGCGCAGCAGATCGGGAACGTAGATCCTCTTCTCGGTCCGCTCGGGGTGGAACATCCAGCCGATGTGGGCGTGTGCCAGTCCCTTGAGCAGAGCGGGGACGGTTTCGCCGTAACGCCAAGGCGAGTGTGGGTCCCCGTCCCGGTCGGAGAACTTGTGGTGCTTGCGGTGATCGGCGACCCAGGTGGTCACGTCACCTTCGATCGCCAGGCTGCCCGCGAGGGCCAGGGCGATGCGCAGAGGCCGCTTGGCCTTGAAGGAGCCGTGGGTGAAATGCCGGTGATAGCCGACGGTGATGCCGTGCCCCGAGATCGCGTACATGACGATCGCGAGACTCACGTCCACCAAGGAGATCCAACCGAGCACTGCGGCCACCGGGACCGCCGCAACCAGCGCAGCGAAAGGGACGGCGATGAACGTGGCCAGGATGAGCCGCTCGCTGGTCCGTTGCGGCTCCTCCGAGGCGATGGCCGTGCGCTCGATCTGCGGCTGGTTCCACGGATCTTGCCACGAACCGGCAGGGTGGCCGAGGACGGGTTGGACCGACGGCGCGGTCATCGGATAGGTCATTGCGTGATCCTTGTCCTGAGTGGTGGGTCGTTCCGAAGCTGAGTCCTGGATGATGAGCGACCGGGCCACTCCTAGGCCACGAGCGCATGATGAGGTCTTGTGGCCTCTGCTTGACGCGCGCCGCCGTGGTGAAGTTGGTCATGAACGGTCGCCAGCAGGGCGGCCTCGGCCACGGCGAAAGGGCCCGCGCTCAGCTCACACGCCGAGCAAGTCATCAGGGCGGTGGGTGCTGCCGTTGGCGCCGCGACGGGCGTGAATCCGCTCGGGCTCATCCTGTCCTCCGGTGGGGAACCTTGCGGCCACCGGGACTAGGGGGGCCCTGTTGCGACACCGTCGAGGTACTCGACACGGCCGGGGTCTTGGGCGCTTTCGTAGTGTAGGTGGCCCAGCACTCGGGAGCCAGCGCGAGCCGATCACGGTCGCCAGCCTGAGGCTCGGGAAGGAACGCCTCTGGTTCCCCAGAGAAGCTGCGGGGATACTCGCCGCATGGTTGACGACATCGCTCGCGAGCTGGCCATCTATCAAGCGCTCAAGGCGGTCGACGAAGTGGCCGCGGCCCTGCAGGCCCACCTCCTCGAAGAGCACAAGGCCGATCTGGAGCGTGCCGCCGCGCAGAGCACGTTTACCAACTCTCTCAAGCTTCTTCGGCAGGCCCGCGAGCGCCTTGGCAAAGGACTTCGAGCTGTCGAGGCCGACAACATCGCCGCGTCTGACGTCATCTCTCTACGCAACGAGCAACACGCGCCCGCCACCGACGTGTGACGTTGTCGGGGGACTCAGCACTCCCAGTGAGAGGACAAGCGTCGCGGCCCAGAAGGCCGTGACGCTTCTGCGAGCTCGCGGCCGGCTCGCTCGCCGCCGTTGTTCAGCCGCCCGTCAAGTCGGGAACGCTGGACGGGTCAGTGAGGACCGCGTTAGCTAGATCGCCGAGCTGCCGATTGCTGCGTCGTGCGTGTGTGCGCAGTAGTTCGAAAGCCTCGTCGACACC
>JBKPQU010000340.1:0-2970 GCA_046734255.1 Actinomycetota bacterium | reverse complement strand
GCGTGCGGGCGGCGGCCGTCAGCCGCGCCCGGGAGGCCGCCGCGGCCGACCTGCAGGCGGCGGTCACCGCGGAGCTGCAGGAGCTGTCGATGCCCGAGGCGCGGCTCGTCGTCGACGTGCGCCAGAGGGAGGAGGACGGCGGGCTGGAGGTGGTGCTCGGCGCAGCCGACCCCGTGCCCACGTTCGTCTTCGACGAGGTCGACGCCGGCGTCGGAGGCCGGGCCGCGCTCGGCGTGGGGCGGCGGCTCGCCCGGCTCGCGCGCGGCGGGTCACAGGTGCTCGTCGTCACGCACCTCGCGCAGGTCGCCGCCTTCGCCGACCGCCACCTGCACGTGATCAAGGGCGGGGACGGCCAGGTCACCGAGAGCGACGTGCACCTCCTCGACGCCGAGGGCAGGGTGCGCGAGCTGGCCCGGATGCTCGGCGGCGTCGAGGACTCCCGTTCCGCCCGCGAGCACGCGGAGGAGCTGCTCACGCTGGCCGACTCGGAGCGCGCGCTGACCCAGACCTGAGCCTGACCTTGCGCGGGTGGGGAGCAGGCTGCTGTGGCACGATCTGGTGGGTGAGGATGCCCATGGCGCGTGCCCGGCAGATGCCCGAGACCGGCCCGGGCGTCACCGGCATCGCACGGGTGGACCGGCGGACGAAGGCACTGACCAAACGCCTTCAGCCGGGCGACATCGCGGTGATCGACCACCTGGACATCGACAAGGTCGCGGCCGAGGCCCTGGTCGCCTGCCGGCCCGCCGCGGTGGTCAACGCCGCGCCGAGCATCTCCGGCCGCTACCCGAACCTCGGCCCGGAGGTCCTGATCGAGGCGGGCATCCCGCTGATCGACGAGGCTGGGTCCGAGCTCCTGGACGCCGTCCGGGAGGGCCACACGCTGCGCGTGGACGGCGGCCAGATCTGGATGGACGGCGAGGAGCTCGGCCGCGGGCGGGTGCAGGACCTAGAGTCCGTCGCCACCGCGATGGAGGCCGCCCGCGCCGGCCTGGCCGTGCAGCTGGAGTCCTTCGTGGCCAACACGATGGACCTGCTCGGCAAGGAACGCGAGCTGCTGCTCGACGGTCTGGGCGTGCCGGAGGTGCGCACCCAGATGGAGGGCCGGCAGGCGCTGATCGTCGTCCGCGGGTACCACTACCGCGAGGACCTGGCGACCCTGCGGCCCTACATCCGGGAGTACCGCCCGGTGATGATCGGCGTCGACGGCGGGGCGGACGCGATCCTCGAGGCCGGCTACCTCCCCGACATGGTGGTCGGCGACATGGACTCGGTCTCCGACCGCGCGCTGACCTGCGGCGCGGAGATCGTCGTGCACGCCTACCGGGACGGGCGGGCACCCGGCCTGGCCCGGGTGAACGACCTCGGGGTGACGCCGGTGGTCTTCCCGGCCACCGGCACCAGCGAGGACATCGCGATGCTGCTGGCCGACGACAAGGGTGCCTCGCTGATCGTCGCGGTGGGCTCGCACGCGACGCTGGTGGAGTTCCTGGACAAGGGCCGCGCCGGGATGGCCAGCACGTTCCTCACCCGGCTGCGGGTGGGCGGGAAGCTGGTCGACGCCAAGGGCGTCTCCCGGCTCTACCGGCAACGGATCAGCAACCTCCAGCTCGGCGTCCTGCTGCTGGCGGGGCTGCTCGCGCTGGCGGTGGCACTCGCCGCGACCTCATCGGGTCGGGCCACCTACGCACTGCTCGGGGCCAGGGTCGACGACATCCTCTCGTGGATCCATGGCTGGTTCGTCGACGCACCGCCGGAGTCGTGGCTCCGGGCCGGCCCGTGGGGCGGCCCGGCCGCGTAATCGAGCGCTGGGTGAGTGATGATCGATTTCAGGTACCACGTGGTGTCGCTGGTGTCCGTGTTCCTGGCTCTGGCGGTCGGCATCGTGCTCGGCGCCGGCCCGCTGAAGGATCAGATCGGCAACACGCTCTCCGACCAGGTGACCTCGCTGGCCCGGCAGAAGGCGAGCCTGCGCTCCGACCTGACCGCCGCGGACGCCGCGGTGACGCACCGGGACCAGTTCATCACCACGGTCTCGCCGGCGCTGTCCGCCCAGCAGCTGCCGGGACGCTCGGTCGTCCTGGTCAGGCTGCCCGGGGTCGACAACGGGTCGGTGGACGCCTTGACCGGTGCCCTGAAGGACGCCGGTGCCACCGTCAGCGGTGAGGTGGACGTCAAGGACTCCTGGACCGCCGGGGACCCGAACGCGCTCACCCCGCTCGCGGCCGAGCTGCAGAACTCGCTGCCGGGTGGCGCCTCGCTCACCGGTGACCCCGACGCGGTCCTCGCATCGCTGCTCGCCCGTGCCGTGGTCACCCCCGAGCCGGCCGCGACGGCGGCCGAGGACGCCGCCGCGAAGGCCGTGCTGGACGGGTTGAAGAGCGCGGGCCTGATCGACACCAAGGGAGACTTCACCACGCGCGCCACCGAGGCGATCGTGCTGGCCCCCGCGGTCGAGGTGCAGAGCACCGGGGCGCAGTCGTCGGCGACGGCGTCGGCGCAGCGTGCGACCTCCACCTCCCTCGACATCGCCACCGCGCTCGACACCGGCTCCGCCGGCAGCGTGGTGGTGGGTCCGGCCTCCGCCGCCGGGGACGGCGGCCTGATCGCCGTGATCCGGGACGACGACAAGGTGGCTCAGCAGGTGTCCACCGTCGACACGGGCGGCACGTCGATGGGCCCGCTGACCACGGTTCTCGCCCTGCGCGAGCAGCTGCACGGGGCATCGGGCAGCTACGGCTTCGCCGACGGCGCCAAGCAGCCGCTCCCCACCCTCGACCAGGCCGGGCCGTCGTGAGCCGAGCCCGGCGGGTGCTCACGTTCGCGGTCGCCGCCGTCGCCGCGCGCGCGGCGTGGCAGCTCCTGCGGACGGCGCCGCCCGGTGGCGCGGAACGCTGGCAGCGGACCAACCACCGCGGCCAGGTGGTCAGCCTGCTCGAGGGCCCGGCACTCGCCGCGGCGGCGGCGCTC
>JBKPQU010000339.1:0-10395 GCA_046734255.1 Actinomycetota bacterium | reverse complement strand
TGGCGGGACCGTCCAGCCGCGGCTGCACCTCGTCCTCCGCGAGCGACTGCGGGGGCGGCGACGTGGCGGTCGGCGTGGGCCGCGGCGCTTGGGCGGACGGCCGCTCGCCGATCAGGCGCGGCGCGACGACGACGCCGAGGGCCAGCCCCACGACCACGGCCAGGACCAGGACCAGGCGCGACCGCGGACGCGGTGGCCGTTCCGGCGGGCCCGACGTCAGAACCTCACCCATCCTGGCAGTCTCCGATCATCGGAGTGGCCCGCACAAGCAGCACGCGACATCGCCGACGGATCTCCGGACTGAGCGGCCCGTTCGGGAGGCGGCGATGGTGATAATGCGGTGTGTCGGAGGACGTGTCCCGAAACCTCGGCGACGGCCGGGTCGTACGGCGAGGCGAGCCGCGGTGGCCGATGGCCGCAGCGGCCCTCGCCACCGCCGTGATGCACCAGTTCCTGCCCGCGAGCTTCCGAGTCCGCCCGCACTGGATGTACCCCACCCTCTTGATCATCTTCCTGCTCGTTCTGATCATCGGCGACCCGGGGCTGATCGATCGCCCACGGCGGTGGCTGCACGTGACGACCGGCTTGATGATCGGCCTGATCACCGTGGTCAACGCGGTCGCCGCAGGCCGCCTGGTGGCGGGCATCCTCGGCAAGCACGACATCGATACCGCGGCGCAACTCCTCGTCAGCGGCGGCGTGGTGTTTCTGACCAATGTCATCGCGTTCGCGCTGTGGTTCTGGGACTTCGACGGCGGGGGTGCGGCAGCCCGGGCGGCGGGCGCTCGCCCGGTCGATCGAGCGTTCGTCTTCCCCGAGATGACCTTGCCGGCCGACATCGTTCCCACCGGCTGGTACCCGCAGTTCGCGGACTACCTGTCGCTGTCCTTCAGCACGGCGATGACGTTCGGACCGGCCGACGTGTCCGCCATCAAGCCTTGGGCAAAACTTCTGATGATCGTCGAGTCACTCATCTCGCTGTCACTGGCCACGCTGGTCGTGGCCTACGCCGTGAACATCATGTGATCTCGGGGCTGCCTGCCCGGGGGTGGTTGGCTGGCCGTTTTCCGGTGCCGGTCGGCCGGACGGGCGGGAAGCGGTCGCCGTCCAGTCCAGACATCGCGGCGTTCGCCGATCTGGGGCGCCGGCGCCACTACAGTCCTCGGGTGCTTGATCTCTGCGCCCTATGCGTGATCGTCTTCGCTGACCCTGATGAGCAGAAGGTCCGATGCCGTTACCAGCATGCCGACGGCGGCGGCCTGCAGGACACCGACGTGATCGCGACGCCGCGCGAGGCGCTGGTGACCAGGCAGAAGTACCGGGGCGAGATCGTCACCCGGACCGGCGACGTGCTGCCCCTGGACGCGGTGACCACGGTCGACGGCACCCGCGTCTGCGCGACGCACGCCGCCGTGCATTACCTGACCGTCCGGCCCAACGGCCGTAACTGGGGCTGACCCCCGCACCCCGGCTCGGGGCGCGGCAGGCCGCCCTACCATCGCCTCGTGACCGCGATCCTGGTTCCGTTCCACCAGGACGATCGCCTGCCCGCCGAGACCATCCCGCTTTCCGACGGCCTCGCCGTCCGGCTGGTCGACCCGATGCTGCCGGAGCAGGGGAAGTGGGAACGCCTGGTCGCCCTGTACGACGCGATGGCGGACGCCGTCGCCGCCGATGTCGCGGCGGGCGGCAGGCCGACGGTCGTCTCCGGGGACTGCCTGGCCATCCTCGGAACGCTGACCGGGCTCCAGCGCGCGGGCGTGCACGCGGCGATCGTGTGGTTCGATGCGCACGGCGACGTGCACACGCTGTCGTCATCGACATCCGGCTACCTCGGCGGGATGGCGTTGCGGATGGCCATCGGCGGGGATCCCGACAAGCTGTCCGGACCGCTTGGCATGCAACCGCTCCCGGAAGATCGCGCTGTCCTCGTCGACGCCCGCGACCTCGATCCGGGTGAGGTGAGCTATCTCGCCGGCAGCGCGGTCCGGCGCAGCGACGTCGAACATGTCGATCCGGACCTGGTTCCCGACGGCTCGTTCGTCCTGCACATCGATCTCGACGTCATCGACGCCGCCGAGGTGCCGGGCCTACGGTTCCCGGTCGGCGGCGGACCGAGCGCGCGGGCCGTGCTGGCCGCCATCCGCCGCCTCGTGGACAGCGACCGCGTCGCCGCGTACAGCCTCGCCTGCTCCTGGTATCCCGGTGCCGGCCCACCCGAAGTGGACATCCGTGCCGCGCTGCTCGCCGAACTCCTCGAATTCTCCGCGAACCAGTAGCACGGCGATGGCGGCGCTGGCGCCCCAGATCAGGAGGTTGCCGATCTGGCTCAGCAGCACCTGAGAAGAGATGATCTCGGCCAGCACCAGCAACGTCCCGGACAACAGGACCAGAGCCGGCCAGCGCAGCCGCCCCGCATCAGCGATCAGGGGCACGGCGAGCATGGTCGCGCCCACGAAGAAGGCCAGCGTGAGCGGCAGAATCGGACCCGCGATCGGCCCGGAGAACATCGCTCGCAGGAACTCCTCCGTCGCGGCCACGCCGAGGGAGCCGAACACTCCCGCCAGCATCTCGGCGGCAAAGATGGCCGACATCCCGGCCAGCCCGATCACGAGGAGGATGCGTGCCGCGAAGCCGACCCGCGGCCTTCTGGCCGCGACGAGGTCGGTGAGAGTCAGCACCCCGGGGACGAACATCACCGCGCCGATGAGGAGCAGGAGATGCGCCAGGTACCAGCGCGTCGGCTGGTCCGCGACGATCACGGCCTGGCCGCTGGTGTCCCAGGTCTCCTCCGGATGCAGGAGATCACCCACGGCCATGATCAACGGCCCGACGGCCAGGCTGGCCGCCCCGACCAAGGTCTGGTAGCCGGCCCTCTGGGCCGTAGGTGCCGTCGCCTGCGATGTGATCATCGTCGCTCCCGCCCTTCCGCTGCCGCCCTGTACGACGATGCTGATCGACCCGGGCGACGCCGGCATCGCCCGGAATCACCACCATCGAGTCCGGCGCCGTGTGGTCAGTTCTGACCACACGTCACATCAGGCCGTGCCGGAAGGCGAAGGCGGTTGCGGCCGACCGCGACGAGACGTCGAGCTTGGCGAAGATGTTCTGCACGTGGCGGGCGACGGTGTGTTCGCTGATCCCCAGGTCTGCGGAGATCGACCCGTTGGTCTTGCCGGCGGCGACGAGACGCAACACCTGCATCTCTCGTGCGGTCAGCGCCCGGGTACCTCTGGGGGCGGCCGTTCCTGACAGCGCCTCCACGCGGGCGATCTCGGGCGCGGCACCCAGCTGCTCGAAAACCCGGCACGCCGCGTCCAGCTCCAGCTCGGCGGTGTCCATGTCGCCCACCGCCCTGTGGGCCAGACCGAGCAGGACGCGGGCACGCGCGGCCTCGTAGGGCGCTTGGATCTCCTGCCAGGCGGCCCACGCCCGGCGCAGCGCGCGCAGCGCGGCCCGAGGATCACCCTCGGCCAGCAGGGTGGCGCCCGTGGCGTGGGCAGCCACGGCATGCAGGAACGGCATTCCGAGGTCGCCGGCGAGCTGCGACAGCTCCTCGGCCGCGGTCTGTGCCGCCGCGACGTCGTCCGCCGCGAGCACGATCTCGGCGTAGGCGACCAGCATCTTGGCCCGCGCAACCCGATCCTGCGCCTCGTCGAGCGCTGTGCGGATCGCTGCCGCGGCCGCATCGACCCGGCCCTGGGCCAGCCGCAGCAGTGCCAGCCCGGGATGTGGTGGACACCCGCACCGGCTCGCCTCGAGGTAGGCCTCCTCGGCGTCGGCGAACTCCCCGCGCAGCCGCTGCAGCTCGGCCTGCTGGTAGATCGCCAGGCCGAGCGCCGGCTGGCCAGGCGGAGTCGAGAGCCTTTCGCGAGCTCGCCGGATCTCGTCCGTCGCAGCCGGCCATGCGCCCCGCAACTGCATCACCTGGGACCGATGCACCAGGCACTGCCCGCGGAAGGGCACGAGGTCCGGCTGGGAGGCGCACCATTCCGTCAACGCCGCCGTCCACTCCCCCGCGCGGCGCACGTCGAAGAGCTCCTGGCTCGCCTCGATCACCGCGCAGTAGACGACCCCGGTCATGATCGGTGACACCTCACCGGCCTCGACGGCGACCATCGCCTCGTCGAGCAGCGCGACCCCCTCGACCGTCTCCCCCAACGACAGCAGCGCCAGACCTCGGCAAAGCCGGGCGACCGTCGCCAGGTCCCGGTCGCCGAAGCGGTCACCAATCTTGGCGGCCTGACCGGCGGCTGCGTGTGCGGCCGCGGCGTCGCCCTCGGCAAGGCACTGGAGCGCGACCGGTATGAGCAGATACCCCTGCTCCACGCAGTCCAGCTGACCGTCGTCCAGCAGCCGACGGGCCCGGGCGAGCCAGCCGCCAGCGCGGGCGAGCTCGCCCCGGTTCAGCAGGCTGAACGCGAGCCAGAACGCGCACCGTACGGCGCGCTCCGTGCCACCGAGCCGGAGCCACTCCTGATGCGCGCGCGCCGAGACCTCGTCGCACTCCGCGTCCCTGCCCACCAGGTAGGCGGCCATGGCCAGCCGCTCCAGATCCTCCGGCGCAAGCGGGGACTCCCGGTCCGCCGCCGACAGACTGTCGAAGGCGTCCGCCCACGCCCGGCGCTCGAACGACTCCCGGCCCCGATCCAGTGTCTCAGCCGTGGTCATGCTTGCTCCCGCGTACGACGGGCGTCAGGGGCGCCAGGCCGCAGGGTCTGCCGGCACCTGCTCGCCGGTGGCGAGCTCCTTCACTTCGTGCTGCCCGCCGTCGGTGAACGGCGGGAACCACACGTGCGGGATCCCCTTGCGGACCGCGTAACGAAGCTGCTTGGCGAGCTTGTCCGCCTGGTGGTAGACCTCCACGTTCAGTCCCCGGCGGCGCAGCTCCGCGGCGGTCCGCAGCGCCTCGCCGCGGCGGTCGTCGCCGGTCACCGCGACCAGGACGTGGCTGGGGCACTTGGCGCCGGGGTGCAGCTGGCCCTCGGTGAGCAGCTTGGCGAACAGCCGGGTCAGCCCGATGGACATGCCGACGCCCGGCAGGTTGCGGCGGATGAACGAGGCGGCCAGGTTCTCGTAGCGCCCGCCCGAGCAGATGCTGCCGTAGCGGGGGAAGGCGATGAGTCGTCCCTCGTAGACCGTGCCGGTGTAGTAGTCCAGGCCGCGGGCGATCGCGAGGTCGGCCCGGATGCTGCCTGCGGGCAGATCGGACAGGGAGTCCAGGACGAAACCGAGTTCGTCCAGGCCCTCGGTGAGCAGGTCGCTCTTCGGCCCGAGCCGCGCGATCTCGTCCACCACGGAGGCGTCGCTGCCGCTGACCTGCGCGAGGTCGAGGCACGCCCGCGCCTGGTCCGCGGTGAGCCCGATCGTGGAGACCAGTTCCTCGCGGACGCCGTCTGCGCCGATCTTGTCCAGCTTGTCCGCCACCCGGATGACGGCCAGCGGGTCGCCGATCCCCAGCCCCTCGTAGAAGCCCTGCAGCACCTTCCGGTTGTTGATGTCGATGCGGAACTCGCCGATCTCCAGGTCCGTCAGGATCTCGTGCACGATCCGGGCTATCTCGGCGTCGAAGTGCAGCGGAACGTGGTCGATGTTGACGACGTCCAGGTCGCACTGGGTGAACTCGCGGAAGCGGCCCTCCTGCGGCCGCTCCCCCCGCCACACCCGTTGGATCTGGTAGCGCTTGAACGGGAACACCAACTGGTCGAAGTGCTGCGCGACGTATCGGGCGACGGGCACCGTGAGGTCGAAGTGCAGGCCGAGCCGGGCGTCGCCGTCGTCCTCCCCGTGCAGCCGCCGCAGCGTGTACACCTCTTGCGACGTCTCCCCCTTGGCCGTCAGGACGTCCAGCGACTCCACCGAAGGCGTCTCGATCGAGCAGAACCCATACCGCTCGAACGTCGCCCGAATGCGGTCGAGCCACTCCAGCTCGAGCACGCGCACCTCGGGCAGCCACTCCGTGAAGCCACTGATCGGGGCTGGTCGCACCAACCGCTGCTCGTCGGCCATGGCGAGGAGTTTATGGGACCGTTGTTCCCGGCTCGTCCGCCAGCGGCCGCAGCCGGCGGAGGAACTCCTCCTCCCCGATCGCCCGGCTGATCGCGTGCAGGTCGGGGCTGCGGGTCGACCCGGTGACCGCCACACGGACGATCTGCGCGGCCTCCCTGACCGACCCGACGTAGGCGTCCGGATTCTGGCGGAACTCCTTGGGGCTGGCGGCGAAACCGTTTCCGGCCGCGGCCGCTCGGATCTGGCCGAACCACTCCACCTGATCGTCGAGCTGCCGGTAGTTCGCCAGCAGATCCCGGACGAATCGGGCGGTGGCGTCGGCCGGGACGCCGAGTCCGGCCAAGCGGTCGTCGGCGGGGCCGCTCATCGGAGTGAAGAGCTGAGGGAAGAAGAAGCCGTAGGCCGGGCGGAAGTCCGACCACTTCCGCAGGTCCTTGCGCGGGTTCTCCACACCCTCGCGTTCGACCGCCAGCGCGCGCAGCGCGAGATCGGGCTCGGCGTCGAGGACGGCGGCCACCTCGGGATCGAACTCGGCGGCCCAGCGGCGCAGCGCCTCCAGCACCTGCGCCCCGGTCAACTCGGCGACGTGGTCGGCACTGATGTCGGTCAGCTTGACCAGGTCGACCAGAGGGCCGGCGACTCCGCACTGGTCCAACCGGATCGGGGTGGACAGTGCCACCTCCAGAGGCATCTCGGCCAGCCGCCCGTTGGCCAGCCCGCGGAGGTAGTAGAGCACCGCCTCGGCGGGAAACCCTTCCTCGATGTAGAAGTCGACGGTGGCCTCGGGATCGTTGCGCTTGGACAGCTTCCGCTTGCCACCCCCGGACTGCTTCATCAGCGGCGCGACGTGCGCGTAGGTGATCGGCTGGAAACCCAACGCCCGGAACAGCTGCAGGTGCAACGGGACCGAGGAGATCCACTCCTCACCGCGAACCACCGTGGTGATCCGCATCAGGTGGTCGTCGACGGCGTGCGCGAAGTGGTACGTCGGCAGCCTGGGCGACTGGTCGGAGGACTTGAGGATCACGGCGTCGTTGCGGTTGGCGTCGAGCTCCAGCTCCCCGCGGATGGCGTCGACGTACCTCACCCGGCCGGGTTCTCCCGGTGCGCGGAACCGGACGACGTACGGCACCCCCTCGTCCAGACGGCGCCGCACGTCGGCGGGGTCGGCATCGCGCCAGATCGCCCACTCGCCGTAGTAGCCGGTCGGGACCTTCGCCGCCTCCTGCCGGGCGGTGATCTGGGCCAGCTCCTCCCGCGTGGCGAAGCACAGGTATGCCTGGCCGGTGCGCAGGAGCTCGCGGACGTAGGAGTGGTAGATCGCCTCGCGGCCGGACTGGTGGTACGGGCCGTACACACCGCCCGCGTCGTCCTCGTCGGCGCTGAGGCCGAAGTAGTCGAAGGCGCGCGCGAACTGGGCCAGCGCACCCTCGACCTCGCGCGAGCGGTCGGTGTCCTCGACCCGCACGATGTACACGCCGCCCGAGTGCCGGGCGAGATCGCGGCTGATCATCGCGACGTACACGCCGCCGATGTGCACGTATCCCGTCGGGGACGGCGCGAACCGGGTCACCTGCGCGCCGTCCGGCAGCTGCCTGGGCGGGTAGCGGCTCTCCCAGTGCTGCGGGTCCGGAAGGTCGGCCGGGAACAGGGCGTCGGCGTCGACGGTCACCGCAGAGACCATTCCGACCCCTGTGCCGTGTCGGTGACCTGCACACCGAGCTCACCCAGCTCGTCGCGCAGCCGGTCGGCGCTGCGCCAGTCACTGGCCTGCCGGGCCGCGCTGCGCTCCGCGATCAACCGCTCGATCTCGGCGATCTCGGACTCGGAGAGCTCGGACCGGTCCCGGACGTTCCCGATCTCGTTCGGGTCCAGCTGACCGAGCCGCAGGCCCAGCAGCGCGTCGGACGCGGCGACGACCGCGCGCTTGCCTTCGATGCCGATCGAGGGATCCCGCAACGACTCTTGTAACACAGCAAGCATCTGCGGCGTGTTCAGGTCGGCGTCGGCGGCCCCGCCGATCTGGTGCAGGGCGCGCAGCGCGCCCTCGTCCGGCCCGGCCACCGCCTGAGCCTCGGCGCACGACTCGACCTCGGGGATCGGGCGCAGGGCAAGGGTTCGCGAGACGAGGCGGCGCAGGCTGGACTGGGCCGCCCGGACCGCCTCGTCGGTGAAGTCCAGCTGCGCGCGGTAGTGCGCACCGAGCAGGAAGTGGCGGTAGGCCATCGGATGGATGCCGGCGTCCGCCAGGTCGGCCAGCCGGGGCGCGGCGCCCGCAGACTTCGCGATCTTCTGAGCGTCGAGCTGCAGGAACTCGTTGTGCAGCCAGTAGCGCACCCACGGCCTGCCGTCGCCGAGATAGGCCTCGCTCTGCGCGATCTCGTTCACGTGATGCAGCTCGCGATGGTCGACGCCGCCCGTGTGGATGTCGAAGTGCGGCCCGAGCAGCTCGATGCTCATCACCGAGCACTCCAGGTGCCAGCCGGGCGCACCCCACCCCCACGGGGAGTTCCAGCGCATCGCCCGGATCTCGCCGGGAGGCTCCGCCCGCCACAGCGCGAAGTCCGCCTTGTGCCGCCGGCCCTCGACGTGCTCGACCCGCGCGCCCTCCCGCTGGCCGGCGATGTCGATCATCGCCAGAGCGCCGTACCCGGCGGACTTCGTCGAGTCGAAATACAGGCCGGACGGTATCCGGTAGGTGAACCCCTTGTCCTCCAGCACTTCCGCGAACCGGATCATCTGGTCGATGTACTCGGTGGCGCGCGGGTTCACACTGGCCGGAAGGATGTTCAGCGATTGCAGGTCCTCGAAGAAGGCGCGGGTGTAGAACTGCGCGATCTCGTCGACGGAGCGGCGCTCCCGGGAGGCCGCGACCTCGACCTTGTCCTCACCGACATCGCTGTCCGCCACCACGTGCCCGACGTCGGTGATGTTCACGACGTGCCGGACGTCGTACCCGTCCCAGCGCAGCACCCGGCGCAGCGTGTCGGCGAAGACGTAGGCGCGCATGTTGCCCAGGTGCGGGTGGGCGTACACCGTCGGGCCGCACGTGTACAGCCCGACCACGTCACCGTCCGGCACGAAGGTCTCCAGACGGCGTCCCAGCGAGTTGTACAGCTGCAGCCCCGAAGCGGCGGTCACGATCTCTCCCATGCTGGCGGGCGCCGCCCGTCGGGTCGGGCCCCTGGCCCGCGTCCCCCGGACGCGGCGGGCCGATGGGCGGCCCGGCGACGACCGGTGTCATGATAGTGGCCGACCTGTCGCGCCCGTGACCGACCTGAGGGCCGGCGGTCTTGCCGCGCGCAAGATCATATGTACGCTCCGCTATCATCCTTTGCCATGTTCAGCCCCCTCCCGGACAAACCCGCCCACGCGGAATTGGAGCTTGCGATCCTGCGGCTGTGGCAGGAGGAGGGCACGTTCGAGCAGCTTCGTGAGGCCAACCGGCAGGGTCCGCGGTTCAGCTTCATCGACGGTCCGGTGACCGCCAACAAGACCCTGGGCGTGCACACCGCCTGGGGCCGCACGCTCAAGGACGTCTTCCAGCGCTACAAGGCGATGCGCGGCTACCACCAGCGCTACCAGAACGGATTCGACTGCCAGGGGCTGTGGATCGAGGTCGGCGTCGAGCGCAGCCTCGGGCTGAACTCCAAGCGGGAGATCGAGGACTACGGGCTGAAGGAGTTCGCCCAGCGCTGCCGCGAGGTGGTCGAGTGGTCCTCGCGCGAGCTCACCGAGGGCTCGATCCGCCTGGGCCAGTGGATGGACTGGCCGAACAGCTACTTCACCTCCTCCGACACCAACATCGAGTACATCTGGAAGTTCCTGAGCCTGGTCCACCAGCGGGGCTGGCTCTACCGCGGGCACCGGATCACCGAGTGGTGCCCCCGGTGCGGCACGTCGATCTCGGCGCACGAGCTGGCCGGCAACTACGTGGACCGCGAGGATCCGTCGCTGCTGGTCCGCTTCCCGCTGCGGGACCGCGCGGGCGAGTCGCTGGTGATCTGGACGACCACGCCGTGGACACTGCCGGCGAACGTCGCCGCCGCCGTCCGCCCCGACGCCCGCTACGGCCTGCGGGACGGCCTGTGGGTCGCGACCGAGCGCACGGAGGCCGGCGACTTCGACGAGGTGCTCACCGGCGCCGAGATGCTGGGGTGGCGCTACGACGGCCCGTTCGACGTCCTCGGGCCCGGCGGCTCGGTGGACCACCGCGTGATCGGGTGGGACGAGGTCTCGCTCGAGGAAGGCACCGGGATCGTGCACATCGCCCCCGGGTGCGGCGAGGAGGACTTCGCCCAGGGCCGACTCAACGACCTGCCGGTGCTCTCGCCGGTGGACGAGGCCGGACGGTTCTACCCGGAGTACGGATGGCTCGCCCAGCAG
>JBKPQU010000338.1:0-4614 GCA_046734255.1 Actinomycetota bacterium | reverse complement strand
GGCCACTCCGAGCCGGACATCGGACGTCGCCGCCAGGACTCGGCCGCGGACGCCGTCCGCAGGTTCGGGGCGAGCGTCCCGGCCGGTCACCGCCCACACCTGGCCGTTCTGGTCGACCACAGCGTCGCCGACACCGGGAGGGCCGAGGCCCTGCTGCGGGCGGACATCCCGCACCTGTCCGTGGTGATCCGGGACGGCGACGCCGTCGTGGGGCCGCTGGTCCGGCCCGGTCACGGGCCGTGCCTGCGCTGCCTGGACCTGCACCGCTCGGACCGCGACCCCGCTTGGCCGCAGGTGCAGGCCCAGCTCCTGCGGCCGGTCGCGGGCGCCGGAGGTGAGCCGGAGGAGACGGCCACCGCCGCTCTGGTGGCCGGGCTGGCCGCGCTCCAGGTGCTCGGTCACCTGGACGGGCTGGCCCGCCCGGCGAGCACCAGGGCGACGCTGGAGGTCGAGCTGCCGGACGGCCTGGTCTCCCGCCGGGAGTGGCCCGCGCACCCCCGGTGCGGCTGCCACTGGCCGCCGGCCTGCTGATCGCAGGGGTCGAGAGGAGAATGACACCGTGAGCGACCTTCCGCGCTGGGCTGTGACCCGGACCGCGAAGCTCGCCACCCTCCCCCTGGGTTTCGCCGGGCGCACGGCCATCGGCCTGGGCAAGCGGGTCGGCGGCCGGCCGGCCGAGCTGGTCGCCGCCGAGGTCCAGGCCCGCACCGCCGAGCAGCTGTTCCGCGTGCTCGGCGAGCTCAAGGGTGGGGCGATGAAGTTCGGCCAGGCGATGAGCATCTTCGAGGCCGCCCTGCCAGAGGAGCTGGCCGGTCCGTACCGCGCGACGCTGACCAAGCTGCAGGACGCCGCCCCGCCGATGCCGGCGGCGACCGTGCACAAGGTGCTCGCCGGAGAGTTGGGCAGCCGGTGGCGGCGCCGGTTCGCCACCTTCGACGACAAGCCCGCGGCCGCGGCGTCGATCGGCCAGGTGCACAAGGCGACCTGGTCGGACGGCCGCCCGGTGGCGGTCAAGGTGCAGTACCCCGGCGCGGCGGAGGCGCTGATCTCCGACCTGAACCAGGTGTCCCGTGTGGCGCGGGTGGCTGCGGGGTGGATTCCCGGGCTGGATCTCAAGCCGATCCTGGAGGAGCTCAAGGCCCGGATCGTCGAGGAGCTGGACTACGGTCTCGAGGCCGACGCGCAGGCCCGTTTCGCCGAGGCCTTCCGGGACGACGCGACGTTCGCGGTCCCGGACGTCGTCGCCGCAACGCCTCATGTGATCATCAGCGACTGGCTGGACGGCACGCCGCTGTCCAAGGTCATCACCTCGGGCACCCAGGACGAGCGGAACCTGGCCGCCCGCCGATACCTGGAGTTCCTGCTCGCCGGACCGGCCCGGGCCGGGCTGCTGCACGCCGACCCGCACCCGGGCAACTTCCGCATCACCGAGGACGGCCGGTTCGGCGTCCTGGACTACGGCGCGGTGAAGCGCCTGCCCGACGGGACCCCGCCGGAGATCGGCCGGCTGCTCAGCCTCGCCCTGCTCGACGACGCGGACGCCGTGGTGGCCGGTCTGCGCGACGAAGGGTTCATCAAGGCCTCGATCGACATCGACGGGCAGGCGCTGCTGGCCTACCTCGCGCCGTTCTTCGAGCCGTGCCGGTACCCGACCTGGCGGTTCAGCCGCGCCTGGATGCGAGAGCTGTTCCAGCACGTCCACGACCCGCGACGCCCCCAGTGGACGGTCGGGCTGAAGCTCAATCTGCCGCCGGAGTACGTCCTGATCCACCGGGTATGGCTCGGCGGGATCGGCGTGCTGTGCCAGATCGAGGGCGAGGTGCCGGTGGTGGAGGTGCTGACCGAGTGGCTTCCGGGATTCGACCCGGGCCGATCGCGGCGCCGGCGCAGGCGCGGGGCCTAGCCCGGCCCCCTGCCCGACCCGCTCACCACCAGGAGCTCTCCAGGCCCGCCTCGATGCTGCGCAGGTTCTCCCGCGCGCACTGCTCGCAGTGCCAGATGCGGCGGCCGCGCTCCACGGTGCAGACCCAGGTCAGCGGTGCGCGTTCGGACGGCGAGGTGACCCCGCACAGGTCGCACGTCATCCGGCCTACGGTACGGGGCCGAGATAGACGAACCCCGGCCCCTCGTCCCGGAAGGGCACCCCGATCGCGTCGAGCGCCGCCCGCAGCGCCGGTCGCCAGGACCCGGTGACCTCCGGGTCGGCGCCCTCGAAGCCGTGGTCGGCGGTGAGCAGGAACGTGACGTCGTCGGTCACGCCGAGGCCGTCCAGGTGGTCGAGCAGCGCCTGGAGGCGCCGGTCGGCATCACGCAGGCTGTCCCTCGCGATCGCCGAACGCGGACCGCCGGCGTGGTGCCCGGCGTCGGTGACGACGTGCGACCACCACAGCAGCAGCGGTGCCACGGCGGGGCTGGACCACAGCTGCCGCACCTGGACCACGCCCGCGTCGTCCACCCGGGTCGCCCAGCGGAAGTAGTCGTCGGCGATGTGGTCGCGGCGGCCGAGGTAGGCGCTGGACTCGGCCGAGGGCAGGACGGAGTCCAGCCCCGAGGCGCCCTCGGCGCCGCCGGTGGCCCGGACCACCTGCATCGTGGAGACGTGCGCGCCGCGGTCGATCGCCTCGTTGATCGACGCCGAGCGCGCGCCGGGCCGGGCGGCGGACAGCAACTCGAAGACCGTGGCAACCCCGGGGCGCAGCCACTCCGCGCTGCGGTGCCAGGTCCGGGCTTCGTTGGCCACCACCTGCTCGCCGGTCTGCCGGTCGTAGAAGACGTTGTTCAGCACGCCGTGCCGTCCCGGACCGACGCCGGTCAGCGCGGACGTGTGGTTGCACAGGGTCACGCTGGGAAACTCGGCGACCGCACCGCCGGCCAGCGCGGTGCCCGCCTCGAGCAGCCGGGCCACCCCGGGCAGCTCCCCGCGGCCGGCCAGGTGGAGCAGCTCCGAGCAGGGCGCGCCGTCCCAGAGGATGCCGATCACGAACCGCCCGCCGCCGGCGTCGACAAGGTCGTCGCGCTCGGTGCCGTCCAGCGGGGCACCGGCGGCGTCCCGGTGCCGCGAGGCGTCGACCCCGGCGGCGCGCAGGAGCGTCGGGGTGACGTCGACGATCCGGGCATGGTCGGCCAGGACCCCGCGACGTGCCGCCCCCGCCCCGCTGACCAGCAGCGGCGCCCGGGACTGCACGACGTCCAGCGATCCGTGCTCGCCGCGGTGACCGCCCTCGGCGGGGAAGTAGTGCGCCGGTGTGTGGACGACGACGACGTCGGGACTGCGCGCCGGGTCGGCGAAGCAGGACAGCAGCCGGCGAGCGGGCTCGGGGTAGGAGTTGCGGCTGTTCGGCGGGCTCGGGTCGGCCACCTCCCGCTCGTAGGGCAGGAACGCCATCGGATCGGTCCGGCCGATTGGATCCTCGCCGTGGAGCACGTCGTGCCGGCCGTCCGCGTGCAGCCGGACCGCGCCGCGAGCGGCGCGCACGACCACCGTGCGCTGCGCGCCCTGCCCTTCGGGGTAAGCGACCAGATCGACGATCGGCGACAGATCGTCGCCGACCAGAGCCGCAACCGCGGCGTCACGGGCGGCAGGGGTGTGCACGAACCGAGGCTAGATCCCCCGGTGAGTCCGCCCGGGCCGGGTCACCCCCGCGAGTGACCCGGACCAGGCGGCCGAGCTCGTGCTCATCGGGCGCTCACCGAGCGATGAGCGTCAGCCGATCGGCGAACCGACGGGCCGACTCCGAAGCCTCGTGGGCAGTTTCGGCGGCCCGCCGGGCACGGCGCTCGGCCCGCAGCGCGCGGGCCATCCGGTACCGGTGGGCCTGGCTATAGGCCTCCCGGTGCCGGTCTTTGACGAGGTGGTCAAGGATCAAGATGTTCATCACGTTCTCCGTCTCTCCGAGGCCGCTCATGCGGCGACCTCGCACTTGCGCGGGCGGCCGCGCGGCCGCTTCCGCGGTACGACGACTCCGGAGACGAAGAGCTCGCCGCCCCACACGCCCCAGGGCTCGCGCCGGTGCAGCGCCCCCTGGAGGCAGGCGGTCCGTACCGGGCAGGCCCGGCACAGGGACTTTGCGTGCTCGACGTCGGCTGGCAGCTCGGCGAACCACAATTCCGCGTCGTTGGCGCGGCACGGGATCTCCGTCGTGGTCACCGCCTCGTCCACGTCCTCGACGAGGGCGTCCAGCAGATCCGTGAGCTGCACCGTTGTCACCTCCTCGGTTCTCGTGCCTGGTACTGATCAGCAGTGCTGGCGGGTGAGCGGCCAGGAGAAACAAGAAGGCCGCGGACCCTGGATCGGGTTCCGCGGCCTGAGGCGCCGGGTGGTCTTCTGACCTACCTCGGAGGTGCCTTGACACGAGAACCCTGGACAGGCGGGATGCCGGTGAACCGGCTGCGGGCGGCGAAGTTGGCGCCGGCCATGGGCGCGACCGTGCGGGCCGTCGACGGGCAAACTTCACCTGTCACCCACGAGAGGGGGGCCGGACGCAGCAAGAAACCCGCCGGCTGCACAGCGACGGCATCGCCGACGGCATCCTCGTACTTGATCATCGCATTACCCCTCCTCTCGGTCCCGGGTCGCGCGGGCGCGACGTTCCGCTAGCTGCCTTGTGAGGGTAG
>JBKPQU010000337.1:0-2418 GCA_046734255.1 Actinomycetota bacterium | reverse complement strand
GCCCGTGCCAGCGCAGCGCGGCGGCCACAGCGAGTGTCAGCGTGAGCACGGCGCTCGCGGCGCCGACCAGGCGTGACGGCCTGGCCAGCACGGGGAACGCGAACAGCACCGCGAGCACCACCAGAGCCGGCAGAAGCGACTCCCCCACCAGGCTCGCCAGGACCACCCACACGCTGGCCAGCAGGCCGGCCAGCGCCGTCTCGACCGCGCCGGCGCCCACCACCCCGAGCACGAGGACGCCGAGGGTCCAGACCAGCCACAGGTGCGGCACCAGCCCGGTGATCTCCAAGAGGTAGGCCGCGGAGGCGACGACCAGGCCCCAGCCCAGACCCGCCCATGCGAGAAGCCCCCGACCGAGCAGCCCCCGTCCGGCCGCAAGGGCCCGGACACCGGTGACCACGAGCATCGCGGTCACGACCCCGAAGACCGCCAGGAACACCGGAGCCGGGATGACGAACACGACCAGGGCGAGGATCGTCGCCACCCCGGCGACCGCGAGCGCCACGCCGGCGTGCAGGAACGCCGCAGCCGACCACGTCTCCCTCGGCGCGGCGATCGCGCTCTCCCGGACCGGGCCGCCGCTCGCCACGCCGGCCGCAGTGCTGAGCGCCGCCCGGGCGGCCACCAGCCGCGCCGCCCGGTTCATCCGGGCCACGCTCTGCGTCATCGGGGCGGAGGGTTGGCCCACTGCTGCGGACACCTCAATCGAACTCGGATCGGGTGACACCTGGCGGTCATTGTGCCCCCCCGAATCACCACCGCATCCCCGGATTCGGGAGAAGGCGCCCAGCTGTGCACGGAACGCGACAGACGGCCTATCGGGTTCATCCCACGATCGGCCGAGGGCAAGGTGTGACCACACTGTGATCTTTGGGGACGTCCGACCCTTGCACTGAACCGCTCGGATGCCATGGAATCGCGCTTTCACGGCACCGAGAGGAGCAGGGATGCAACTGACGACGTACCCGGTGCAGCTGTCGATCGACTACCCCGACCGGCCCCTCAACCGGGTGACCACGGCGTTCCGGATATTCACGGCGATCCCGATCGCGATCGTGATCTCGGCCGTCTCCGGGGGCAGCTGGCAGACGACCACGACGTACACGACCGGCACCACCGTCACCGTGGTGACCGCGGCGGGAGGGCTGCTGTTCCTCGGCCCGCTCCTGATGATCCTCTTCCGCCAGAAGTACCCCCGCTGGTGGTACGACTGGAACCTCCAGCTGCAGCGGTTCACCAACCGGGTCGGGATCTACCTGGCGCTGATGGACGACCGCTACCCCTCCACCGACGAGGAGCAGTCGGTGCACCTGGACTACCCCTACCCGGACGCGCAGCAGCTGAACCGGTGGCTGCCCCTGGTGAAGTGGTTCCTGGCGATCCCGCACTACATCGTGCTGGCCTTCCTCTACCTCGCGGTACTGGTGGTCGTGATCATCGCCTGGTTCGCGATCCTGTTCACCGGGACCTACCCCCGAGGGATGTTCAACTTCGTCGAGGGCGTGATCCGGTGGAACAACCGTGTGATCGGCTACGCGCTCGTCCTGGTCACCGACCAGTACCCGCCGTTCCGGCTGGCTGCCTGACCGCCTGACTGGCCTGGGCGCCGGCCATCAAGTGCGGTCCCGTCCGGACCGAGATGACCTATATGAGGCTGGCGCCCGCCGCAGCCCCGGGCCCGCGTGCGGCCTGGGGCCGGTTGTCGCGGCCGGCCACCCTCGGCCTGACCACGGTGCTCCTGGGCGTGGCCGGGTACGCCCTGTGGTCCACCTCCTCGACCGCGCACACCGCCCAGCAGGCGGTGGACGCGAGCCAGGTCTCCGACGACTACGCGTTCGCCGCCCGGGCGGTCGCCGCGCAGGAGACGCTGGAGCGCACGTACCTCCTGCAGCCCCGCCCGGACGTGCGCACCCGCTTCCGCGCGGCCAGCACGGACCTCACCGCGGCGCTCGACCGGGTCGGGCGGCACGGTGACCCCGCGGACCGGGCCCGCGCCGTCCAGGTGCGGGCCGACGAGGACCGCTACCTCGCGGCGATCGACCGCCTGTTCGCCGCCGTCGACCGGGGCGATCGCGCGGAGGTGGTGCGGATCGACGTCGGGGAGACCGACCCGGCCTTCGAGCTCATGCAGCGCACGGTCGAGACGGCGTCGGCGGCCCATCGCGAGCGGGCGTTGCAGGCCCTGGCCGACCTGCGGTCGGTGGAGTCCTTCACCTCCCGGGCCACGCCCTGGATCCTGCTCGCGGGCCTACTGCTGGTCGGGCTGTTCGTCTCGGTGCTCAGCCACGTCCGGCGCGACCTGGACCAGCAGCGCCGGCGGGCGATGCACGACTCCCTGCACGACGCGCTGACCGGCCTGCCGAACCGGATGCTACTGGCGCAGGGCCTGGAGGCGGCCCTGCTCGCCGGGCGGGCCAG
>JBKPQU010000336.1:0-3236 GCA_046734255.1 Actinomycetota bacterium | reverse complement strand
GCTCGGGATCCACTCCAACATGCCCGGCACTGCGCCACCCGACGTGGACGGGTACCTGCGTGGCGAGCCGCCGCCGGCGGGTCTGTCCGAGGAGGAGCGGCGAGCCTATGACCAGTTGAGCGCCTTCTACGCCAAGCACGTGGCCTACGCCCAGATCATGTCGACGCGCCCGCAAACGTTGTACGGCCTGGCCGACTCGCCGATCGATCTCGCGGCGTTCGCGATCGACCACGGCGACGGCACCGGCCAGCCCGGGCTCATCGGGCAGATCCTGGAGGGACGCCTGCCCGGCGCGCTCACGCGAGACGACATCCTCGACAACATCACCCTCTACTGGCTGACCAACACCGGGGTCTCGGCGGCTCGTCTCTACTGGGAGAACACGGCGGCCTTCTTCGACGCCAAAGACATCTCCATCCCGTTCGCGATCAGCGTCTTCCCGGACGAGCTGTATCAGGCGCCCAAGAGCTGGGCCGAGCTGGCCTATCCCAACAACCTCATCCACTACAACAGGCTCGACCGCGGCGGCCACTTCGCGGCGTGGGAACAGCCGGAGCTGTTCGCGACCGAAATGCGGGCGGCGTTCAGGTCACTGCGCTAGCCGGGCAGAGGCGAACCCGTCCCGCCGGCCGCCGCCGTCGCGAGCAGCTGCGGCCACGTTCAGATCGATTGGCGAGGTGACGATGTCCGAACGTCTCCACATGCCCTCACTCGGCGAGGCGACCGGGTGGCTCAACTCCGAGCCACTCGGCCCCGCGGACCTGCGCGGCCACGTTGTGCTCGTCGACTTCTGGACCCTGACGTGCATCAACTGGCTGCGCACGGAGCCGTACGTCCGTGCCTGGTCGCGGGCCTACCGGGACGACGGGCTGGTCGTCATCGGAGTCCACACGCCGGAGTTCTCCTTCGAACATGAGATCGACCTCGTCCGGCAAGCGGCGAAGGAGCGAGGGATCGACTACCCGGTCGCGGCCGACAACGACTACGGGATCTGGAGCGCCTTCGACAACCACTATTGGCCGGCGCTCTACTTCGTCGACACGGACGGCCTCATCCGCGACCACCACTTCGGCGAAGGACGCTACGAGCAGTCCGAGCGCGTCATCCAGCGGCTGCTCGGGATCCAACGCGAGCTCGTCTTCGTCGAGGGGCTCGGCGTGGAGGCGGAGGCCGACTGGGACCACCTTCGTACTCCCGAGACGTACCTCGGCCACGGGCGCGGCGAGTACTTCGCGTCACCGGGCGGCGGCGCCTACGACGAACGCCGCCGCTACCAGCTCCCCGATGGGCTGCGCCTCAACCACTGGGCGCTTGCCGGCGAGTGGACGATCGCACAGGAGAACGTCGTACTCGAGCGGGCCGGCGGGAGTATCGCCTACCGGTTCCACGCGCGCGACGCGCATCTCGTGCTGTCTGGCGGAACGCAAGAGCCGATTCCGTTCCGCGTGCTCCTGGACGGGGAGGCCCCGGGCGCGTCACACGGCGTGGACGTCGACGAGAACGGGAATGGGTTGCTTCGGGACGGCCGCCTGTACCAGCTCCTGCGCCAACACGACGCCATCCGCGAGCGAACGCTGGAGATCACATTCCTCCAGCCCGGCGCCGAGGCGTACGTGTTCACCTTCGGGTAACCGGAGACGCAACAGATCTCACTCGGAATGGAGGAGCCGGCGATGACCCACACGTACCGCACGCTGCACGTCGCCCGGACCGACGAGGGCGTGCTGAGTGTCGTGATCGACGCGCCTCCGATGAATCTGATCGGACCGGAACTGGTGCGCGACCTGGTGACGCTTCTCGGCGAGCTGGAATCCGATGAGGCGGTTCGGGTGATGGTGCTGGAGAGCGCCGACCCGGAGTACTTCGTGCCGCACGTCGATCTGACCAGGGTCGCGGAGTACACCGCCGAGGCGGCCAAGGCGGGCGGGCCGGACGACGCGTCGTTGGGCATGTTGTGGCACAAGCTCAGTGAGCTGCCGGTGGTGACGATCGCGAAGCTGCGCGGCCGGGCCCGCGGTGCGGGCAGCGAACTGGCCCTGGCCTGCGACATGCGGTTCGCCGCGCGAGAGAACACCGTGCTGGGGCAGCCAGAGGTGGGGTTCGGTGCGCTCCCGGGCGCGGGTGGTCTGCAGCATCTGGCGCGGCTGCTGGGTCGGGGCCGGGCGATGGAGGCGGTCCTCGGTGCGGCCGACTTCGACGCCGAGGAGGCCGAACGGTACGGCTGGATCAACCGGGCGCTGCCCGACGCCGAGCTGGACGCGTTCGTGGCACGACTCGCCCGGCGCATCGCGTCGTTCCTGGCCGACGGGGTGCGATCTGCCAAGCAGGTGCTCAACAGCCTTACCCTGGCCGGCGCCGACATGATCCGCGCCGACGCCCGACGGTTCCAGCAGCTGGTCCGCTCGGATGCCGTCCAGGCCCGCACGGCATCCCTGTTCGCGCAGGGCCTGCAGACCCGTGGCTCACTCGAACTCGACCTCGGCGACCGCATCGGATCCCTATGACCGAGGAGGTCAAGATCCAGGGAGGTGGAGACCCTTGACCAGCGAGACTGAAATCCGTCCCTTCCAGGTCCAGATGCCCAAGGAAGCGATCGCCGACCTTCGGCGGCGCATCGCCGCCACGCGATGGCCCTCCCGGGAGCTCGTCGCCGATCGCTCGCAGGGTGTGCAACTGGCGACGATGCAGGAGCTCGCCGGCTACTGGGCGACCGAACACGACTGGCGCGTGTGCGAGGCGAGACTAAACAGCCTCCCGCAGTTCACGGCGCAGATCGACGAAGTGGACATCCACTTCATCCATGTGAAGTCGCCGCACGAGAACGCGTTACCGCTGATCATCACGCACGGCTGGCCCGGTTCGGTGATCGAGTTGCTCGAGGTCGTCGGACCGCTGACTGACCCGACCGCGCACGGCGGACGCGCAGAGGACGCGTTCGACCTCGTGCTGCCCTCCCTACCCGGCTACGGCTTCTCGGATGCACCTGCGTCGGTCGGCTGGGACCCGGACCGCGTTGCGCAGGCGTGGGCGGAGCTGATGAACCGTCTCGGCTACACCCGCTACGTCGCCCAGGGCGGCGACGTCGGCGCCGCCGTGTCGGACGCGATGGCGATCCAGGCGCCGAAGGGGCTGGCAGGCATTCACCTCAACTTCCTCAGAAGGCCCCCGCTCGACGTGGCAGCGGCAGTCTTTGGCGGCGCGCCCGTCCCCGAGGGCCTTATGGAGAAGGAGCGGGC
>JBKPQU010000335.1:0-7799 GCA_046734255.1 Actinomycetota bacterium | reverse complement strand
GGCGCAGGGTGTCCCAGCGCTCGTCGTAGGTGTGTGTGGTGACGACCTGCGGAAAGTAGGACCGGGCCGTCTCCAGGTTGTGGTTGTAGCGGTGCACGCCGAGGCCTGCGAGCTCGTCGGTCTGCTCGGGGGTCAGGATGCCGGCGGAGACCGCGACGTTGATCCCCACCTGGTCGCGGATCGCCGGCACCGCGCGGCGCAGGTCGTCCATCAGCCGCTCGTCCGGGCCGCGGACGGCGGCCACGATGCAGAACTCGCTGGCCCCGGTCGCGGCCGTCTCCCGGGCGGCGGCGAGCAACGCGGGCAGGTCGAGCCGGGCCGCGCGCACGGGGGAGTCGAACTGGCCGGACTGGGAGCAGAAGTGGCAGTCCTCGGGACACCCGCCGGTCTTGATCGACACGATGCCCTCGACCTCGACCTCGGGCCCGCACCATCGCATCCGCGCCTCGTGGGCGAGGGCGAGGGCGTCGGCGACGGCGCCGTCGGGCAGCCGCAGCACCTGCAGCACCAGCACCGGGGCCAGGCCGCGCCCCTGCCCGACCACCTGCTCCCGCGCGGCATCCAGGACGTCGGTCATCGGCACCTCATGACAGGTTCTCGACAATTCGCAGCCCGGCCGGCGGGCGCACGGTCGTACGGCGGATCACCCTAACCGCTGCTCAACCCAGGCCCGCGCTGCGGAAGGTGTTGCAGGCGTCGATCGAGCCGGACCGGTAGCCGGTGAGGAACCAGTCCTGCCGCTGCTGCGCGGTGCCGTGGGTGAACGACTCCGGGTCCACCCGGCCCTGCATCTTCTGCTGGATCCGGTCGTCGCCGACCGCGCCCGCCGCGTTCACCGCCTCGGCGATGTTGTCCTGGGTCAGCGCGATCCCGCCCTCGCCGCGCTTGTCGGCCAGCGTGGACCACACCCCGGCGTAGCAGTCGGCCTGCAGCTCCAGCGCGACCGAGAGCTGGTTCGCCAGGTCCGGGTTGCGCTCCTGGGCCGCGCGCATCTGCCGCTCGGTGCCCAGCAGCGTCTGCAGGTGGTGCCCGAACTCGTGGGCGACGATGTAGGCCTGCGCGAACTCGCCCTGCGCCCCGAACTGCTGCTGGAGCTGGTCGAGGAAGCCGAGCTCGATGAAGATCTCCTGGTCGGGCGGGCAGTAGAACGGCCCGACCTCTGCGGTGGCCTGCCCGCACCCGGTCTGGGTGGCCTGGCTGAAGAAGGCGAGCCGCGGCGAGGCGTAGGGGATGCCGCGGCGCGCGAACTCGTCGCTCCAGGTCGCGTCGGCGACGTCGAACACCTTGATCAACCGGCAGTCGGTGTACTTGTCCAGCGCCCCCTCGCTGTTGCAGCGTTGCTGCAGCTCCTGCGCGGACTCCTGCCGCGTGCCGTCCACGCTGACGCCGGGCGGCAGCTCCAGGCCGGAGGTGCTGCCGCCGCCCCCGCCGAGCAGCTGGAACAGGATGAAGACGATCAGGCCGACGACGCCGGCGCCGCCGCCGATCGCCAGCCCGCCACGACCACCACCACCCCGGCGGTCGTCGACGCCGCTGACATCGACCCTTGAGTCGTCGAACTCGATTCCCACGGCACCCTCCGCGCGAAAGTATCATGGTGGCCGATGATCGTCGCCCGTGGCGTCGAGCTGCGCGCCGGCGCCCGGCTGCTGCTGCAGGCCACCTCCTTCCAGGTTGGCCCCGGTCACCGGATCGGGCTAGTCGGCCGCAACGGCGCCGGAAAGACCACGCTCACCCGCGTGCTGGCCGGGGAGGCCCTGCCCGCTGCGGGGACCGTCGTGCGCACCGGTGACGTGGGCTACCTCCCGCAGGACCCGCGCACCGGCGACCTCGGGATGCTCGCCCGGGACCGGGTGCTCTCCGCCCGCGGGCTGGACGTCGTCGGCCGGCGGATGCGCGACGCGGAGCTGGCCATGGCCGCCGACGACGAGGACACCCGGGACGCCGCGATGGCGCGCTACGCCCGCCAGGAGGCCGAGTTCACCGCGCGCGGCGGGTACGCCGCCGAGAGCGAGGCCGCCACGATCAGCTCCAGCCTCGGCCTGCCGGACCGCGTCCTGGGCCAGCCGCTCGGCACGCTGTCCGGTGGCCAGCGTCGCCGGGTCGAGCTGGCCCGGATCCTGTTCTCCGGCGCCGCGACCATGCTCCTGGACGAGCCCACCAACCACCTGGACGCCGACTCGATCGCCTGGCTGCGGGAGACGCTGCGGGTCTGGCCCGGCGGGCTGGTGGTGATCAGCCACGACGTCGCCCTGCTGGAGGCCAGCGTCAACGCGGTGTTCCACCTCGACGCCAACCGCGCCGAGCTGGACGTCTACCACGTCGGCTGGAAGGCCTACCTGGAACAGCACGAGACGGACGAGCGGCGCCGGAAGCGGGAGCGGGCCAACGCGGAGAAGAAGGCCGCGGCGTTGCTCGCGCAGGCCGACCGGATGCGGGCCAAGGCGACCAAGGCGAGCGCCGCGCACGCGATGGACCGCCGCGCCGAGCGCCTGCTCGCCGGGCTGGAGCCGGAACGCCGCACCGATCGGGTGGCCAAGCTGCGCTTCCCCGAACCGGTGCCGTGCGGGCGGACGCCGCTGGTCGCCGACGGCCTGAGCAAGTCCTACGGCAGCCTGGAGGTCTTCACCGACGTCGACCTGGCCATCGACCGGGGGAGCAGGGTCGTCGTCCTCGGGCTCAACGGCGCCGGGAAGACCACGTTGCTGCGCCTGCTCGCCGGGCTGGAGCCGCCGGACACCGGTGAGATCCTCGCCGGGCACGGCCTCCGACTGGGGTACTACGCGCAGGAGCACGAGACGCTGGACGTGGAGCGCACCGTGCTGGCGAACCTGCGCTCGGCCGCGCCGGACCTGACCGAGAACCAGGCCCGCACCGTGCTCGGGTCGTTCCTGTTCTCCGGTGACGACGTCGACAAACCCGCCGGCGTGCTCTCCGGGGGCGAGAAGACCCGACTCGCCCTGGCCACGCTGGTGGTCTCGGGCGCCAACGTGCTGCTGCTCGACGAGCCGACGAACAACCTCGACCCCGCGAGCCGGGAGGAGGTGCTCGCCGCCCTGCACCGCTACCGCGGAGCGGTGGTGCTGGTCACACACGACGAGGGCGCGGTCACCGCGCTCGACCCGGAGCGCGTCGTCCTGCTGCCCGACGGCGTCGAGGACCTGTGGAGCGGCGACTACCTCGACCTTGTCGCGCTGGCGTGACGCGGTTGTGACGGCCGGTGCGAGGAAATCGGTAAAAGAAGATCGCGATTCGACTGGCCGTAGGCTGCCGGACCACCCACCATGGTCACGTTGGCGCATGACTGAACACCTGAGGAGGAGTCCCAGTGGCTGACAGCGTCAAGAAGGGTGCCCGGATCACCGGTGCTGATCGGACCAAACTGGCCGGGGAGCTGAAGAAGAAGTACGGCCAGGGCTTGAGCATCAGGGCGCTCGCAGAGGAGACCGGCCGTTCCTACGGCTTCGTCCACCGGATCCTCACCGAGAACGACGTACAGCTTCGTGGTCGTGGCGGTGCCACCCGCGGCAAGGCCAAGCGCTGAGCCAGGACCCCCCGCCCCCTGGCGGGCCCGGTCCCGGGCCCGCCAGGTGAGCCGGGCCCCTGAGCGACCGTGACAGCGGGGACGACGGGGACGGGGGCCACGGGGGCCACGGGGGCCACGGGGGCCACGGGGGCCACGGGGGCCACGGGGGCATGACGACGGGGAAGTAAGACCGGGGTGGCGGCGTTCGACTGTCTGGACCAGACCGACCAACCCTGGAGGCCCACCGGTGTCGATGCCGCATTCGCCCTGGATGGTGATGCGCTCGTACCGGCGCGACCAGAGCGTGACCAAGACCGCGCTGCGGCCCGGTCTGCGCCGGCGGATTCTGACCTACGCGAAGCCCTATCGGCTGCTGATCGCCATATTCCTGGTTCTGGTCGTGATCGACGCCTCCTTCGTCGTGGTCAGCCCGCTCCTGCTCAAGCGGATCGTCGACGACGGCGTGATCCCGGGGAACAGCCAGCTGGTGGTCGAGCTCGCCGCGCTGGTCGCGCTGGTCGCGGTGCTCGACGCGGCGGTCGGCATCGTCCAGCGCTGGTTCTCCTCCCGGATCGGTGAGGGCCTGATCTACGACCTGCGCTCCCAGGTGTTCGGGCACGTGCTGCGCCAGCCGATCGCCTTCTTCACCCGCACCCAGACCGGGGCGCTGGTGTCCCGGCTGAACAGCGACGTGATCGGCGCGCAGCAGGCGTTCACCTCGACGCTGTCCGGCGTCGTCTCCAACGTGGTGTCGCTCGTGCTGGTCGGGGCGGCGATGCTGATCCTGTCGTGGCCGATCACGGTCGCCGCCATCCTGCTGCTGCCGCTGTTCCTGCTGCCCGCGCGCTACTTCGGCCGGCGCCTGCAGGAGCTGGCCCGCGAGCAGATGCAGGTCAACGCCGACCTCGGATCCCGGATGACCGAGCGGTTCAACGTGGCCGGCGCGATGCTGGTCAAGCTCTTCGGGCGACCGGCCGACGAGGACGCCGAGTTCCGGGATCGGGCCGGGCGCGTGCGCGACATGGGCGTGCGCATCGCGATGAACAACAGCGTGTTCTTCACCGGGCTGACCCTGGTCGCCTCGCTGGCGGTCGCGATCGTCTACGGTGTCGGCGGCCTGCTGACGATCAAGGGCACGCTGACGGTGGGCACGCTGCTCGCACTCGCCGCCCTGCTGGGGCGCCTGTACGGGCCGCTCACCGCGCTGTCCAACGTCCGCGTCGACATCATGACCGCGCTGGTCAGCTTCGACCGGGTGTTCGAGGTGCTCGACCTCGAGCCGCTGGTCCGCGAGGCCGCCGATCCGGTCGAGCTGCCGCGTGGCCCGCTGTCGGTGCAACTGGACGGCGTCCGGTTCTCCTACCCCACCGCGGACGAGGTGTCGCTGGCCTCGCTGGAGCTGGTGGCGGTGCCGGACCGGGGCTCGTCCGGCGAGGTGCTGCACGGCATCGACATCCGGGTGGAGCCTGGGCAGCTGGTCGCCCTGGTCGGCCCGAGCGGCGCCGGCAAGACGACGATCACCGCGCTGATCGCGCGGCTGTACGACCCGGGGGCGGGCAGGGTGCTGGTCGGCGGCGTCGACCTGCGCCAGGCCTCGCTCGCCTCGGTGCACGACCGGATCGGCGTGGTCACCCAGGAGGCGCACCTGTTCCACGACACCGTGCGGGCGAACCTGATGTACGCGCGGCCCGGGGCCACCGAGGCCGAACTCTGGGGCGCGCTGCGCGACGCGCAGATCGCCGACCTGGTCTCCGCCCTCCCATCCGGCCTCGACACCGTGGTCGGCGACCGCGGCCACCGGCTGTCCGGCGGCGAGAAGCAGCGGATCGCGCTCGCCCGGCTGCTGCTCAAGGCCCCCGGCGTGGTCGTGCTGGACGAGGCGACCGCCCACCTGGACTCCGAGTCGGAGGCGGCGGTCCAGCGGGCCCTGGACGAGGCGCTGGCCGGCCGGACGTCCGTGGTGATCGCCCACCGGCTCTCCACCGTGCGCGCCGCCGACGTGATCGTGGTGATCGACCAGGGCCGGGTCGTGGAGAGCGGCCGGCATGCCGAGCTGCTCGCCCGGGGTGGCCTGTACGCCGACCTGTACCGCACGCAGTTCGCAGAGCAGACCATCGCCGGCTAGGGCCGGCGACCGAGCAGACCATCGCCGGCTGACGCGACTCGCGGCACTCAGTGTGGTCCGGGGCGCTCCAGCACGGTGCGGTCCGCGGGACGGAAGCCGAAGTGCGCGTACAGGCCGTGCGCGTCGGAGGTGTGCAGCATCCAGCGGAAGCCGGCGCCGGGCCCGTGGTCGACCATCGTGCGCACCATCCGGGTCCCCAGACCCTCGCCGCGGGCCCCCGGGACGACGAAGACGTCGGCGAGGTAGCCGAAGGCCACCCCGTCCGAGATGGCCCGGGCGAAGCCGACCATCCGGCCGGTGCGGATGTCGTAGGCGCCGATCACGCGCCACGCACGATCCACCTGCGTGTCGACGTCGGCGCGGGTCCGCCAGCGGGCCCAGTAGGCGTGCTGCGACAGGAACTCCCAGACCACGTCCCGGTCGATCCGACCGGGGTCGTCGTCCAGCTGGTACCCGTCGATGGTGTCGAGGATCGTCACAGTGACCGCATCATCCCTCCGTCGACGGGCAACAGCGTGCCCGTCACGTAGCTGGCCGCCGGCGAGAGCAGGAAGACCGCCGGTCTGGCAAGTTCCAGCGGTTCACCGTAGCGCCCCAGTGGTATCCGGTTTTCATGAGCCCGGCGGGTCTCCTCCGGGCGGCCGCCCGCGGCATCCAGCGTGCGGGTCCGCTCGGTGTCGAACCGGCCCGGCATCACGCCGTTGACCCGGACGTTCCGCCCGCCCAGCTCATCCGCCAGGCTCTTCGCGGCCATCGCCAGGCCCGGGCGCAGGCCGTTGGACAGCGCCAGCCCGTCGATCGGTTCGCGCACCGAGGTGGACAGCATCATGACGATCGAGACGCCCTCGTGCGAGGCGAGCCGCCCGACCGTGCGGGCCAGCCGCAGCGGTCCGAGGAACACCGACTCGAACGCCAGCCGCCACGCGCCGTCGTCCAGGTCCATCACCCCGCCGCCCTCGGGACCGCCGACGCTGATCAGCGCGCCGTCCAGCCGGCCGTAGCGGGCCATCGCCGCGGCGACCAGGCAGGTCTCCACGCCGGCGTCGGACAGGTCGCCGGAGACCGCGATCGCCCGCTCGCTGCCGCCGAGCGACATCGCGGTCGCGCGCAGCTCGTCGTCGTCCCGGGCGCAGAGCACCAGCCGGGCGCCCTCCTCGGCCAGCAGCTCCGCGCAGGCGCGCCCCAGACCCCGGGAGGCGCCCGTGACGACGTAGACGCGGTCGCTCAGGCCGAGGTTCATGCGGGCAATCCTGCCCGCGGCGGTGCCCAACCCCGGCGCCACACGCCGTAGCAGGACACGCTGAGTAGTCGAATCATCACTTCGCGCCAGAAACTATCCTCGGGTGATGAGGACCGAGACCGGCCAGACACTCGAGCAGGTCCGCGGGTGGGTCCGGGCCGCGGGTCCCGGCGGCGTGACCGTGCTGAGCGGGGCGGGGATCTCCACCGAGTCCGGCATCCCGGACTTCCGCGGGCCGGACGGCCTGATCACGCGCAACCCGTCGGCGCAGCGGATGTTCGACCTCGAGGCCTACCTGGCCGACCGTCAGGTCCGGGTCGAGTCGTGGCGCCGCCGGCGGGAGCATCCGGCCTGGACGGCGCAGCCCAACGCCGGCCACCTCGCCCTGGTGGACCTGGAGCGATCGGGCCGGCTGCTGGCGGTGATCACCCAGAACATCGACGGCCTGCACCAGCGGGCCGGCCAGGACCCCCGGCGGGTGGTAGAGATCCACGGCAGCATCCACGAGATCGAGTGCCTGTCCTGCGGCCGTCGCGAGCCGACCGCGACGACCCTGGCCCGGGTCGAGGCGGGCGAGGCCGACCCACCGTGCCTCGACTGCGGCGGGGTGCTGAAGACCACGACGATCTCCTTCGGGCAGCCGCTGCGCCGCGAGGTGCTCCAGGCGGCCGTGGACGCCGCGCGGCGGGCCGAGCTGTTCCTGGCCGTGGGGACCTCGCTGAGCGTGCACCCGGCGGCCTCGCTGGTCGACGTGGCGGTCTCCGCCGGGGCCCGGCTGGTGATCGTCAACGCCGAGCCCACGCCGTACGACGAGCTCGCCGGCGCGTGCCTGCGCGAGCCGATCGGACGGGTGCTGCCCGGGCTGGTCGCCGGCCTCGGCTCAGGCGGGTAGCCGCAGCCCGAGCCGA
>JBKPQU010000334.1:0-16429 GCA_046734255.1 Actinomycetota bacterium | reverse complement strand
GCCGAGGCGTCCGAGGTGAGCCGCTGGCTGGAGGTGCTCGGGCTGGGCGGGCTGCGGCACCGCCCCGTGCGGGTGCTCTCCGGCGGCGAGCGGCAGCGGGTCGCGGTGGCGCGGGCGCTGGCGACCCGCCCGAGGCTCGTGGTCCTGGACGAGCCGACGTCCCAGCTGGACGAGGCCGGCGCGGAGACCCTGGCCGCCGTGCTGGTCTCCGCCGCCGCCGAGGGGACCGCGGTGGTCGTGGCCACGCACGACCCGGTGCTGATCGAGGCGGCAGGCCGGGTGATGGAGCTGGAGGGCCGGGGAGTCCCGATCGCCCCCTCCGATCACACTCGCCGACGCGCTGGCCAGCCCATGTGACCTGCGATCACGCCGATCGCTGGATCCGTCACGCAGGGTTGAATCATCCACCCGCTACATCCCCAGATACCGGACGAACAGCTACGCTTTGCACTCGCGTCGGGGGCCCCGCCGGGCGGGCCTCAGCCGGGGTCACCGGACGTGTCGCTCGTCAACCGCCTCCGGCGCCGGGGTCAAGCCGCTCGGGCGGACGTGCCGACACAGGGGGTCGGCACCCAGCCGTGGACGTCGGCGACGCCTGGAGGTCAGATGGGGCGCTACGGCCGCGAGGCAGCCTGGGTGTTCGGCGTCCTCGGCTGCTGCCTGGCCGCGCTCTACGGGCTGGAGCTCAGCCCGACGATCAACGCCGTCTGCCTCGGCGTGGTCGCCGTCGGCGCGTGCATCGCTCTGGCGGTCGGCCCGAGCCTTCATCACCCCCGCTCGGTGCGCCCCTGGCACATGCTGGCCTGCGCGGCCGCGCTGTTCGTCGTCGGCGCCCTGACCCGCCCGTACTCGGCCGGCCAGACCGACTGGCGCCAGATCATCACCCACGTCTTCACCGTGGCCGGCTACCTGATCGCGATCACCGGGCTGGGCATGATGCTGCGGTCGCGGGGAAGCCTCGAGCGGCACGCGCTGTCCGACGGCCTGATCGTCTGCCTCGGCGCCGGCCTGGTGCTGACGGTCCTGTTCGCGCTGCCGGCCGCGCGCGTGGCAGGCCAGCCGACCTGGCTGTCGGCGCTGCTGGCCCTGTACCCGATGTTCGACATCGTGCTGCTGCTGGTGCTGCTCAACCTCGCCTTCACCACCGCCGCGCACCTGCCGAGCTACCGCGCGATCACCGTGGGGATGGTCGCGCTGTTCGCCGGGGACCTGGGCTACGCGTGGATCGGCGCGCGCGGGCAGCAGACCGGGCCGGCGCTGATGGACCTGCCCTTCCTCATCGCCTACACCTGCTACGGCGTGGCGGCACTGCACCCGAGCATGGCCGAGATGTCCTCGGTGGTGGCCAAGCCGGTGCAGGCGTGGTCGCTCGGCCGGCTCTCGCTGATCCTGCCCGCCCTGGCCGCCCCGGCGGTCATCCTCATGGCCGCCCCGCACATGGGGTACGCCGAGCGCCTGGTCGTCGCCGTCGCGATCCCGGCGATGGTCGCCACGCTGCTCGTGCGGGCGGTCTCGGCCGTCCGGGGGTACACCCGCGTGCAGGAGGTCTTCCGGCACCAGGCGCTGCACGACGCGCTCACCGGCCTGCCCAACCGCGTCCACCTGTCCGAGCGGGTGGAGGCCATGCTGGCGGCCAGGCGCCGGGACGACCCGCCGGTGTGGCTGCTGTTCCTCGACCTCGACGGGTTCAAGTTCGTCAACGACTCCTGGGGCCACGAGACCGGCGACCGGCTGCTGGTGGAGGTGGCCTACCGGCTCGACACGCTCGCCGGCCCTGGCGACACCGTGGCCCGGATCGGCGGTGACGAGTTCGTCGTCGCTACCCAGCGCGCGCGGGAGGGCGCCGTGGAGCTGGCCGAGCTGATCCAGGAGGCGCTGCGCGAGCCGATCGAGGTGATCGGTCTCGAGCTGGTCGTCACGGTCTCGATCGGGATGGCGGAGGCGACCACCCGGGGTGCCGCCGAAGCGCTGCTCCGGGACGCCGACACCGCGATGTACCGGGCCAAGGGCGACGGCCGGGACCGGTGGATGGTCTTCGACGCGAGCATGCGGCAGAGCGTCCGGGACCGGGTGGAGATCGAGCTCGCGCTGCGCCACGCGGTGCCCCGCCGCCAGCTGTGGATCGCCTACCAGCCGATCGTCGACGTGTGCACCGAGCGCACGGTCGGCGCGGAGGCCCTGCTCCGCTGGTCGCACCCGGTCCGCGGGCCGATCTCACCGGCGGAGTTCATCCCGGTCGCCGAGGAGACCGGGATGATCAGCGAGATCGGCGCCTGGGTGCTGACCGAGTCGGTGCGGCAGCTGGCCCGATGGCAGGAGCAGGGCCTGGTGCAGCAGGACTTCTACATGTCGGTCAACGCGTCCACCCGCCAGCTGCGCGACCACCGGCTCCGGGACGTGATCGCGGCCGTCCTGGCGGAGACCGGCCTCGAGCCGTCCCTGCTCACCGTCGAGATCACCGAGTCGGTGATGATGGATCACTCCGAGGCGGTCTCCGACGTGCTGCTGGACCTCCGCTCGCTCGGCCTCCGCCTGTCGGTGGACGACTTCGGCACCGGGTACTCCTCGCTGGGCTACCTGAGCCGGTTCCCCGTCACCGGGGTCAAGGTGGACCGCGCGTTCGTCGACGGGCTCGGCGACGACCCGGGCGACGAGGCGATCGTCCGGGCGGTGGCCGCGATGGCGGGCGCGCTGGACCTGGCCGTCGTGGCCGAGGGCGTCGAGACGACCGAGCAGCGCGACATCCTCGGCCGGATCGGGGTCGAGCAGGCGCAGGGCTCGTTGTGGGGGCGGCCGGTCGACGGCGGGGCGTTCGCGGCGTCCTACGGGGCTGCCCGGGTTCAGGCCGGGGTGGGGAACTCGTACGCCCAGTAGGTCTGGGTGTCCACCCGCTGGTGGCTGACGCCGGGGGAGAACGTGCGTCCGAGCCGGAGCAGCGCGGTGGGCAGTCGGAGGGCCTGCTCGTTGTAGCCGCACACGTCCAGCCCGACCACGCCGCCGGACTCGGAGACCGCCTGGCAGATCGAGCCGACGAGGTGCGCGACCGCGCCGGTGCCCTGGTAGTCCGGATCGACGGCGAGGAAGCCGACGTACCAGACCCGGCCCTCCGCGTACTCCTGGGGCCACCGGTGGGCGAAGTAGTCGGGTGAGACGTAGGGGTAGGCGGTCAGGTCGTTGGTGAGCGTGGCGAGGCCGCAGAACCGGCTGTTCCGCTCCACGTCGGTGACCACATGCTTGGTCAGCCGCTTGTCGGACAGCACCTCCGCGAAGTAGTCCCGGGTCATCATGTGCTGGGCCGCGGCCGTGGTCCGCAGCGAGTCGAAGGCCCGCAGGTACAGGTCGAAGAGTGGGTCGACCGTGTCGCCCTCGATGACCTCGTGGGTCGCAAGCTGCATGGCAGTCCTCCCGAGTGCGCCGACGCCCGTCCTGCGGACGGTCATCGGGCGATTTGTGACCAATTGTTGTCATTGGTCAACATGTTGTGACCGGAGGCTCCATGACCGCGTGGCACGTTGTCGAGTCCGGAGTTCCATTGGATGACATTTCCGACATTGCCGTTTCCGGCACTGTCACCAATGCGCGCGGTCAGTCCAGGTCGACGACGACCGGGGCGTGGTCGGAGGGGTTCTTGCCCTTGCGGGCCTCCCGGTCGATCATCGCCGAGCGGATCCGGGACGCCAGGGTGGGCGACGCCAGGATGAAGTCGATCCGCATCCCCTGCTTCTTCGGGAAGCGCAGCTGCTTGTAGTCCCAGTAGGTGTAGACCCCGGGCCCTGGGGTGTGCGGGCGGACGACGTCGGCGTACCCCGCGTCGACCACCCCCTCGAACGCCTGCCGCTCGGCCGGGGATACGTGGGTCTTGTCGAGGTAGAAGTCCATGCTCCAGACGTCCTCGTCGCGCGGAGCCACGTTCCAGTCCCCGACCAGCGTGATCTGGGCCTGCGGGTCGTCCGCCAGCCACTCCCGCCCGGCGTCACGCAACCGGGCCAGCCAGTCCAGCTTGTAGAGCATGTGGGGGTTCTGCTGATCGCGCCCGTGTGGCACGTAGAGACTCCAGACCCGGATCCCGCCGCAGGTGGCACCGAGCGCCCGCGCCTCGGCCGCCGGCGGGTCGCCCCACTGCGGCATTCCGGGGAAGCCCCGCTCGACGTCCTCCAGGCCGACCCGTGACGCCAGGGCGACCCCATTCCACTGCGAATGCCCGACGTGGGCCACCTGGTACCCCAGATCCCGGAACGCCTCCTCCGGAAACTGGTCGTCCCGGCACTTCGTCTCCTGGAGGGCCACGACGTCCGCGTCGGCGCCCTTGATCCAGTCGGCGACACGGTCCAGGCGGGCCCGAATGGAGTTCACGTTCCACGTCGCCAGTCGCACGGCGGCACGCTATCCCCGGGAACCGACGGTGACGCATCCGGGTGACGTCGATAGCCCGTCGGGGTGGTATCCGGGCGCAGAGATACTCCCCGACTACGCACTGCGATCCAATCGGTCGCCAGGGGGTGGTGCCGCCCGGTCTCCACCGGTCCGCGCGGCCACCGCCGACCCGCCACGCCGGAGGAGCCTGGATGCCGCACGCCGCGCCATCGACCGTCGCCAGCCCGCGGGGGGCTGGCGCGGTGCTGGCGGGTGTCGCAGCACTCCTCGAGCGGGTGCTCGCGCGTCCGCAGACCCGGCCCGCCGTGGTGGGGGCGACCGCGGGCGCCATCGGCCTGCTCCCGCTGCTCGTCCACCGCCCGTCCGTGCTGTCCGAGCTGCCGCAGCTGCCGATCTGGCTCCTGGCCGCACTGTTCGCCGTGACCGATCTGCCCGCGATCCGGATCCGCTTCGGCGACCAGGCGCAGCCCGTCACGATCGTCGCGATCCCGCTGGTGATGGGCCTGTTCCTGGCCGAGCCGCGGGACGCCGTGCTGGCCCGGCTGCTGGCCGGGGCGGTCGTCCTCGCGGTGGTGCGCCGGCAGAGGCCGACCACGACGGCGCTCAACCTCGCGCTCGCCCTCGGCGTGACCGGCGTGGCTCTGGTCGGCTTCCGGTTCATGCTGGGCACCGGTGAGCCGCTGGGCGCCCGGAACTGGGGCGCCGCGGTGATCGCCACTGTGGCCGCCGGCCTGGCCGAGGCGGCCGCCCGCACCGGACTCGCCCGTTGGCGCGGCGAGCCGGCCCGGGGCTCCCCCGCGCTCCTGGTGCTGCTCACCGGGGTGCTCGGCCCGGTGATGGTCGCGCTGATGGGTGTGGTCGCCGTGCTCGCGCTCAACCAGGGCGCGGCCGCCCTGCCGCTGGCGGTCACCGGCGGCGCCGTCCTGCTCGGCTACCGCGCCTTCGCGACGCTCTCCGAACGGCACGCGAGCCTGGAGCAGCTCTTCCAGCTGTCCGAGGCCCTGGCCGCCGAGCCGGCGGCCAACGACGTGGCCTCCAGCGTGCTGCTGCAGTCCCGGGAGCTGCTGGCCGTGCGCTACGCCGAGCTCCTCCTCCACACCGGCGACGGCCGGGCGCTGCGGTGGTCCTGCCGTGCGGCCGGCGAGGTGAGCGGTCCGGTGGAGGTCGGCCGGGCGGCGGTCCCGGCGGCTCCGGGACGGCGCGGGCGCGGGGAGGGGCTGGTCGTCCCGCTGCGCGTCGACCAGGAGGTCGCCGGGCACCTCCTGGTCGCGGTTCCCTCCGGGGAGGGCAGCCGGTTCCGGCCGGAGGACCGCCGGCTGCTGGAGACGATCGCCAACCACGCCTCGCTCGCGCTGCGCAACGGCCGGCTGATCGACCGGCTCAACCACGAGGCCCGGCACGACGAGTTGACCGGCCTGCCCAACCGGCTGCACTTCCGGTCCCTGCTGGACGTCGCGGCCCGGGACGCGGCGTCCGGCGGTGTGCCCTGCGCGGTGATGGTGCTGGACTTCGACGGGTTCAAGGCGATCAACGACACGCTCGGCCACCAGGCGGGGGACGACCTGCTGTGCGTGCTCGCCGCCCGGCTCCGCGCCGCCGCCGCGGCCACCGACGCGCTGGTCGCCCGGCTCGGCGGAGACGAGTTCGCGGTGATCTCCACGGCGCACGCCACGCCGGACGAGGCGCAGAGCCTGGCCGAGCACCTGCTCACGGTCTTCGACGAGCCGGTCGAGGTGGCCGGGACAAGGCTGCGCCTCGGCGGATCGCTGGGGATCGCCCTCGGCCCACGGCATGGGGAGACCGGCTCGGACCTGCTGCGTCACGCCGATATCGCCATGTACGCGGCGAAGTCCTCGTCGGCGTCCGTGCGAATGTTCTCCCCCGACCTGGTCGAGGTTTCCGCGGGATCGCTCACCCTGGCCACCGACCTGCGCGACGCGCTCGCCCGGGACGAGATCCACGTGGCTGTGCAACCGCTGATCGAGCTGGCCAGCGGTCGGGTGCACTCGGTCGAGGTGCTCGCCCGGTGGCGGCACCCCGAACTCGGGGAGATCGGGCCGGCCGAGTTCTTCGCAGCCGCCGAGCGCAGCGGCCAGGTCGCCGCGCTGTCCGCGCGGATCCTGGACCGCGCGCTCGCCCTGTGCCGGCGCTCCCAGGCCTCCGGCCAGCCGATCCGGGTCGCGGTCAACGTGGCCGCGCGGATGCTGGCCGACCCCTCGCTGCCCGAGCAGATCGCGCTGGCGCTGGCCCGGCGCGCCGTACCGGCCGACCTGCTCTGCCTGGAGATCACCGAGACCAGCGTGATCGCCGACCCGGGCCGGGCGGTGGAGACGCTGACCCGCCTGCGGCGGATGGGCGTCCACCTGTCGGTCGACGACTTCGGTACGGGGTACTCCTCGCTGACCTATCTGAGCCGGCTGCCGGTGCACCAGATGAAGATCGACAAGTCGTTCGTCCACCGGCTGCGGGAGAGCCCGACGGACCGGGCGATCGCCCAGTCGATCCTCGACCTGGGCCGCAACCTGGGCCTCGAGGTGGTCGCCGAGGGGATCACCGACCAGGAGACGCTCGAGGCGCTGCAGGGCATGGGCTGCACCCTGGGCCAGGGTTTCCTGTACGGCCGGCCGATGGGCGAGCACGACCTCCAGGCGCTGCTCGACCGTGGCGCGCTGCAGGAGGTGCCCGTAGGCCGCGGCCACCAGCCCCGACGGACGCCCGCCGTGCTCACCCAGCGCCGTCCCGAGCGCGCCTGACATCGATCCTGCCCGGCCGGGACCGCGGCTCGCCGCCGTTGGACCACTACGCTGGCCCGGTGCTGGGGGTGCAGGCCGAGCGTGACGCCCTGCTCCGGCTGGTCCGTGACGAGGCCGTGGTGCCGGGACGGGTGCGGCTGTCCAGCGGCCTCGACGCGGACTACTACGTCGACCTCCGCCGGGTGACCCTGCACGGAGGGGCCGCTCCGCTGGTCGGGACCGTGATGCTCGACCTGGTCTCCGACTGGGACTTCTCCGCGGTCGGCGGCCTGACGATGGGCGCGGACCCGGTGGCGGCGGCGATGCTGCATGCGGCTGCGGCCGCCGGGCGCCGGCTGAACGCGTTCGTCGTCCGCAAGCAGGGCAAGGAGCACGGGACCCGGCGCCGGATCGAGGGGCCGGAGGTGTCGGGCCGCCGCGTGCTCGCGGTGGAGGACACCTCGACCACCGGCGCCTCGGTGCTGGCGGCGGTCGAGGCCCTGCGCGAGGCCGGGGCCGAGGTGGTCGGCGTGGCCGTGGTCGTGGACCGGGACACCGGCGCGCGGCAGGCGGTCGAGGCGGCCGGGCTGGCCTACCGCTGCGCCTACGGGCTGGCCGACCTTGGGTTGGCCCGCCAGTTCTGACACGATCACAATCTTGACGTCGGCCGGACGTCGGCAGGGAGACAGCCAATGAAAGTTGCGATCATCATCATCCTCGTCGTCCTCGTGCTCCTGGTCGGGTGGGCGATCGTCTCCTACAACGGCCTGGTACGGCTGCGGAACCTGGTCCAGGAGGCCTGGCGGCAGATCGACGTCGAGCTCAAGCGGCGGCACGACCTGATCCCGAACCTGGTGGAGACCGTCAAGGGGTACGCCGCGCACGAGCGCGGGACCCTCGACGAGGTGGTGCGCGCCCGGGCCGCCGCGGCGGCGCCGTCCTCCTCGGTCGCCGAGCAGGCGCAGCAGGAGGGCATGCTGTCGGCGGCCCTGGGCCGGCTGTTCGCGGTCGCCGAGGCCTACCCGGACCTGAAGGCCAACCAGAACTTCCTCGCGCTGCAGCAGGAGCTGTCCACCACCGAGGACCGGATCGCCGCGGGCCGGCGGTTCTACAACGCCAACGTCCGGGAGCTCAACACCAAGGTGGAGTCGTTCCCGTCGAACATCCTCGCCGGGATGTTCCACTTCACCCGCGCCGAGTACTTCGAGGTCGAGGAGGCCGCCCAGCGTGAGGCGCCGCAGGTCAGCTTCGGGGCCTCCGGCCCGGGCGCTCCGGCGGCACCGGCAGCGCCGCAGCCCCGGGCGATCGACACCCCGGCCGCGGGCGAGCCGCAGGACTCCGCACCGGGCCAGGTCCAGGACACCCCGCCGTTCGGAACCCCACCCACGTCCTAGCCCCGCCACCTTCTGTGCGCACGGTGTCACACCGTGCGCACAGGAGGAGCACGGTGTCACACCGTGCTCACCGTCAGGCCGCGGGCGGCGCGGCGTTGCGGCGGCGCAGGCTGAGCCGTCGGCGCAGCGCACCCGCGGTCGGGATCGCGATCGACAGCGTGATCGCCGTCCCGGCGATCACGTAGGCGAGCAGCCTGACCTGCGGCTGGGAGTGCGCGAAGTAGCCGAGCAGCACCAGGCCGGAGCCCCAGACGGCCGCGCCGACGACGTTCGCGGAGACGAACCGCTGATGCGACATCTCGGCGATACCGGCCAGGATCGGGGTGAACGTGCGCACCCACGGGATGAACCGGGCGACCACCACCGCCGACCAGCCGTACCGCTGGTAGAACCGCTCGGCCCGCGCCAGCCGAGCGGCCGAACGCCCGCTCCGGTGGACCAGCCAGGGCCGGCCGAAACGCTTTCCGGTCCAGTAGCCGGTCGCGTTCCCCGCCACGGCCGCGACGAAGACGCCGGCCGCCAGCACCTCTACCGAGAGCCCGCTGTCCGGCGCGGCGGCCAGCAGTCCGGCGCCGAACAGGATCGAGTCACCCGGCAGCAGGAACCCGATCGGCACGCCGCACTCGATGAAGACCAGGGAAAACACGACGAGGTAGACCGCTCCCGCGGAGAGCGAGGCCAGGTCGGTCAGGTGTCCCAGCCACTCCGACACCCGGTCAGAGTAGGGCGATCCTCAGAGATCGTCAGCTTCCATCGAGGCGGGCTCGAGGTCCTCCCGGCCGGGTGCGTCACCCCCGGTGGCCACCGTGTTGCGGTCGGCCGCGGCACGCCGGCGCGCCCGCCACGCCTCGAAGGCCATCGGCAGCACGGAGATCGCCACGATCGCCACCAGCATCACCTCGACGTGCTGGCGGACGAAGGTGACCGAGCCGAGGTAGTAGCCGAGCAGCGTCACCCCGGTCGCCCACAGCACCGCGCCGACGCCGGTGTAGGTGAGGAAGCGCCGCCGGTCCATCCGGGCCACACCCGCGACGACGGTGATGAACGTGCGGACGATCGGGACGAACCTGGCCAGGATGATCGCGCGGGCGCCGTACCGGTCGAAGAACTCCACGGTGCGGTGCACGTACTCCGGTTTGAACAGCCGCGAACCTGGCCGGTTGACGATCGGTGGCCCGGCGCGGCGTCCGAACTCGTACCCCACGACGTTGCCCGAGAAGGCCGCCACCACGAGGACGAGGCACGCCACCCACAGCGGCTGGTGCAGGTGCCCGGCGGCGATGAACAGCCCGAGGGTGAACAGCAGGGAGTCGCCGGGCAGGAAGAAGCCGATCAGCAGGCCGCACTCGGCGAAGATGATCGCGGCGGTCCCCCACAGCGCCCAGATGCCGAGTTGGTCCAGCAGGGTCTGCGGGTGCAGCCAGCCGGGACCGAGCGCGTGCAGGGCGAACGTCACCGGGTCAGCCTACGGGGGTGGGCTGTGCGCGCGACGTGACTCCTCGCCGAAGTCGGTGACTCTCAGGCAACCCCCACCCGGAGGGACTACGTTCGGCCTGGTGACGGCGGCAGACGGCGCGCCCCCCGAGGGCGAGCCGCAGCCGGTCGGGGTGGGCTCGTGGGCCGGGCCCTGGCCGGACGACCCGCGGTACGACCCGGAGCTGCTCCGGGACGGCGACCGGCGCAACGTCGTCGACCGGTACCGGTACTGGACGGTGGAGGCGATCGTCGCCGATCTCGACACCCGGCGGCACCCCTTCCACGTGGCGGTGGAGAACTGGGCGCACGACCTGAACATCGGCTCCGTCGTCCGCACCGCCAACGCGTTCAACGCCGCCGCGGTGCACATCGTCGGCCGGCGCCGGTGGAACCGTCGCGGCGCCATGGTCACCGATCGCTATATGCACCTGTTCCAGCACGACGACATGGCGGCGCTGGCGGCCTGGGCGGGGGCCGGGTCGGCGGCCTCCGGCCGGCCGGGCCCCACCGGCGCCGCGCTGCCACTGATCGGGATCGACAACCTTCCCGGGGCGGCGCCGCTGGAGGGTTACCCGATCCCGCGGGAGTGCGTGCTCGTCTTCGGGCAGGAGGGACCGGGCCTGTCCGAGCAGGCCCGTGAGGTGTGCGCGGCGGTGCTCTCGATCGCCCAGTTCGGCTCCACTCGATCGATCAACGCGGGCGCCGCCGCGGCGATCGCGATGCACGCCTGGGTGGTCCGGCATGCGCCGCCGGTGCCGCCGGCGGGCTGAGGCCACGGCGTGCGGGCGGCCGCGTGCCTTTCGTCCCGATGGGGGTGCGCCGAGGCGGGTAGCCTCGCCGTCGTGGTGCGCTGGTCGCGGGTGCTCACGGTGGTGGACTGCCACGCCGAGGGCGAGATGGGCAAGGTGGTCACCGGCGGCATCGGCGACGTCCCGGGCGAGACGGTCTTCGACAAGCGGACCTACCTCATCGAGCACGATGAGCTGCGCCGCATGCTTCTGTTCGAGCCCCGCGGCGGGGCGGCGCACAACGCCAACGTGATCGTGCCGGCCGGGGATCCGGAGGCCAGCCACGGGTACGTGATCATGGAATCCACCGAGTACCCGGTGATGTCCGGCAGCAACACGATCTGCGTGGCCACGGTGCTGCTGGAAACCGGCATGGTGCCGATCGTCGAACCGGTCACCGAGCTCGTGCTGGAGTCCCCAGCCGGGCTGATCCGCGTTCGCTGCGAGTGCCGGGACGGCAAGGTGACCTCGGTCCGGTTCACCAACCAGCCTGCGCTCGTCTACCACCTCGGCGCGACCGTGGAGGTCGAGGGCCTTGGCTCGCTGGGGTGCGACGTCTCCTGGGGCGGGATGGCGTACGCGATCGTGGACGCCGCCGACCTCGGCTTCGCGCTCACCCCCGACGAGGCGCGGGACCTGTGCACGGTCGGCGAGCGGATCAAGGCAGCCGCCGCCGAGCAGCTGGACGCCGTCCACCCGACGTACCCGCAGTACGCCGGGATCACGATGACCGAGCTGGCCGGCCCGCTCCGGACCGAGGACGGCGTGCTGACCTCGCGCAACGCCGTCGTGGTCTCGCCGGGCCGCCTGGACCGCTCGCCCTGCGGCACGGGGACCTCGGCCCGGCTGGCGGTGATGTACGCCCGCGGGCAGATCGGCGTCGGGGAACGGTTCGTGCACGAGTCGGTGATCGGCACGAGGTTCGACACGCGGATCGAGTCGACGACGACGGTCGGCGAGCACGTGGCCGTCGTGCCCAGCGTGGCCGGGCAGGCGTGGATCACCGAGATCTCCCAGGTGGGCCTGGATCCGAGCGACCCGTTCCCCACCGGGTACACGTTGTCCGACACCTGGAGCCGGGCCGTCGGCGCCCCGATCGACTAGGGCGGCGGCGCCGTCGCCGGACCTACGATGGCTCGTCGGCGAGGAGTGCCGCGAAGTCGTGTGCGCAAGGAGGCGTCGTGAGCGGGCTGCGGAACTTCATCGGTGGGACCTACCGGGACGCCTCGGCGAGCGATTCGATGCCGGTCGTCGACCCGAGCACCGGCACGGAGTACGAGCGGGCGCCGGTCTCCGGGCCGGCCGACGTGGGCGCCGCCTGCCGGGCGGCGGCCGACGCGTTCGAGCGGTGGCGGCGGACGACGCCGGCGCAGCGCAGCCTCGCGCTGGTCCGGTTCGCCGACGCGATGGAGGCGCGGGCGGAGGACTTCGTCGCCGCCGAGTGCCGCAACACGGGAAAGCCCCTGCGCTGGATGCGCGAGGAGGAGTTCCCGATGGTCCTGGACCACCTGCGGTTCATGGCCACGATCGCGCGGAACCTGCACGGCGTCGCCACCGCGAGCTACGCACCCGGCTACGACTCGGCAGTCCGTCGCGAGCCGCTCGGGGTGTGCGGGCAGGTGGCGCCCTGGAACTACCCGCTGCTGATGGCCGTGTGGAAGTTCGGCCCGGCCCTGGCGGCCGGCAACACCGTCGTCCTCAAGCCCTCGGACTCCACCCCGGTGACCACCTCGATGCTCGGCGAGATCGCCGCAGAGCACCTTCCCGCCGGGGTCTTCAACGTCGTCGTCGGCGACCGGGACACCGGGCGCGCGCTGGTCGAGCACCCGGCGCCGGCGCTGATCTCGGTGGCTGGCGGCCAGCGTGTGGACCCGCGACTACGAGACCGCGCTGCGGATGAGCAGCGACCTGGACTTCGGCCAGGTCTGGGTGAACTGCCACCTGATCCAGCCGGCGGAGCTGCCGAACGGCGGGTACAAGCACTCCGGCCACGGCAACGACCTGTCGTTCTTCGCCCTGGACGACTACACCCGGGTCAAGCAGGTCACGAGCGCGCTGCCGCGCTGAGCCCCCAGCCCGTAGGGTCGCGACAACGGGTCGAAGGGTAGGCCCACGAGGGGCCCCGAAGGGACCCGATGGGAGGCCGGCATGGCGGAGCGGGGATCGGATCTTCGGTCGGATCTGCACGGGGTGCTCAGTGCGGTGGTCACGCCGTTCACCGCGGACGGCGAGGACATCGACGAGGCCGGGCTGCGCGCCGTCGTCGAGCACACGATGGACGGCGGGGTCCACGGACTGATCCCGTGCGGGTCGACCGGCGAGTTCGCGACGCTGAGCCCCGACGAGCGGCGCCGGGTGGTCGAGGTGGTCGCCGAGGCGGCCGGCGGGCGGACGCCGATCGTCCCCCAGATCGGCGCGATGACCACGCGGGAGGCGTCGGCGCTGGCCCGGCACGCGGAGTCCAACGGCGCCGCGGCGGTGATGGTGGTCGCGCCGTACTACGAGGCTCTGACGGTCGCGGAGATCGCCGACTACTACCGCCGCGTCGCGGACGCGGTGTCGATCCCGGTGATGGTCTACAACCTGCCCGCTGCCACCGGCGTCAACCTCGCGCCGGCCGACGTCGCGCGGATGGCCCGCGACGTCCCGACGATCCGCTACGTCAAGGACACCACCGGCGACCTCAGCCAGGCCGCCCAGCTGATCCACGACCACGGGGACGTCCTGGCCACCTTCGTCGGCTGGGACCCGCTCTACTTCGCGGCGCTGTGCGAGGGTGCCGCCGGCTCGGTGCTCGGCGCGGCCAACATCGTGCCGGGCCAGACCGCGGAGATCTACGAGCGCGTGCGCGCCGGCCGGATCGCGGAGGCCCGCCAGCGCTGGGAGCGGCTGTACCCGCTGATGCGCTTCCTGGTCAGCGGTCGCTACACGCCCGCGGTCAAGGCCGGCGTCCAGCTGCTCGGGATCGCCGCGGCTCATTGCCGGGCCCCGGTCGCGGCGGTCGAGCACGAGCGCGTCGCCGAGCTCGAGGCGCTGCTCAAGGACGCCGGAGCCCTGTGAGCCCAGGCGCGCAGACCCACCCGCTGACCGCCGAGCGCTGGGACGACGCAGCCACCGTGTTCGGCACCCGGGGTGACCCGGCGCGCTGCTGGTGCCAGTGGTTCCGGATGCGCAACCCGGCCTGGCGCGGCGCCACGACGGCGTCCAACCGGGCCGCGCTGCGCGTCCAGGCCGCGGCGGTTCACGGCGAGCCGCCGCCCGGTGTGCTCGGCTACCTGGACGGCGAGCCCGCCGGCTGGTGCGGCTTCGGCCCTCGCCCGGCCTACCCGCGGGTTCTGGCCTCCCGCCTGCTCCGGGACGAGGCGGTGGCCGCCGACCTGGCCGATCCCGGCGTGTGGTCGGTGGTCTGCTTCGTCGTCCGGGTGGGGCTTCGCGGCCAGGGTCTGTCGGCGCGGATGCTCGGGGCCGCCGTCGCGCTCGCCGGCGAGCGCGGTGCCCGGGTGCTGGAGGCCTACCCGGTCGACGTCGTCGCGAAGGCTGCCGCCGGAACGTCGATCACCTCGTCCGAGCTCTACCACGGCGCGCTGTCCACGTTCCTGAACGCCGGCTTCCGCGAGGTGGCCCGCCCTTCACCAGCGCGTCCCGTCGTCCGCCTGGAGCTGCACGCCACCGGCTGAGCGGTCCCTCTGAAGCCCACGGCGTGACACCGTGGGCCTCCTATGCCCACGGTGTCACGCCGTGGGCTGTCTCGATGCGCGCAACACCGCACAGTGCGGCAACGAGCGCGATCGCGCGGCACGGCTAGGGTTCGGTTCGGGAGGTGGGCATGCGCCTGGTGGTGGTCGGCGCGGACGCCGCGGGCATGAGCGGCGCGCACCAGGCGATGCGTGTCGCCGCTCGCCGCGGCCTGGACCTGACGGTGGTCGCCCTGGAGCGCACGGGCCACACGTCGTACTCGGCGTGCGGCATCCCGTACTGGATCGCCGGCGACGTCACCGGCGGTCGCGACGGCGGTGAGCACCTCGTCGCCCGCACGGCCGAGGAGCACCGGGCCGCGGGCATCGATCTGCGGCTGGGCACCGAGGTGGAGGAGGTCGACCTGGACACCCGGGTGGTCGTGGCCCGGGACGGCGGCGGCGCCGTCTCCCGGGTCGGGTTCGACCAGCTGCTGCTGTCCACCGGCGCGCGGCCGCGGATCCCGGACTGGGCGCTCGACGGGGCCGGGCGCCTGGTCGGCGGCGTCCATCCCGTGCGGTCGCTGGACGACGGCGTCGCCTGGATCGACGCGCTGCTCGGCCGCGGGGGCACGGGCCGCCGTCCGGAGCGGGCCGTGATCGTCGGCGGCGGCTACATCGGGCTGGAGATGGCCGAGGCGCTGGTGCGCCGCGGCCTGTCGGTCGCGCTGCTCACCCGGCGGGAGGTGATGAGCAGCACCCTGGACCCCGACATGGGCGCGCTGGTGCGCGAGCAGTTGGAGGCCGCCGGCGTCGAGGTGGTCTGCGGCGCGGAGGTCGAGGGGCTGGACACCCGTGACGGCTGCATCCGCTGCATGAGCGCGGGTGGCCGTGATTTCCCCGCGGACGTCGTGGCGGTCGGGACCGGCGTCCAGCCGGAGACCGAGTTCGCCGAGGCGGCCGGCCTGCCGCTGGGTGAGGCCGGCGGCCTCCTGCCGGACGAGCGCCAGCGCGTGGCCGAGGGCGTGTGGGCGGCGGGTGACTGCTGCGAGTCCGTGCACCGGCTGACCGGGCGGCGGGCGTTCGTCCCGCTCGCCACGCACGCGAACAAGCAGGGCCGGGTGGCGGGGGAGAACCTGGCCGGCGGTTCGGCGACGTTCGCCGGCGTGCTCGGCACGGCCGTGACCCAGTTCGTGGCCGGCCACGTGCACGTGGAGGTCTCCCGTACGGGGCTCGACCAGTCCGAGGCGGACGCGGCCGGCCGGGACGTCGCATCGCTGGTCACCCACTCCACCACGACCGCCGGCTACCTGCCGGGCGCGGCGCCGATCGTGGTCAAGGTGCTCGCCGAGCGCAGCGGCGGCCGGATCCTCGGCGTCCAGCTGGTCGGCGGCGAGGGGACCGGCAAGCGGATCGACATCGCGGCGGTCGCCATCTGGACCGACCGGACCGTGCACGACGTCGCGGCGATGGACCTGTCCTACGTCCCCCCGCTGTCCCCGGTCTGGGACCCGGTGCAGATCGCCTGCCGCCGCCTGTCCGACCGCCTCCGCTGAACGCCGCTCCGGTCAGCCCCGGGACAGCCGCAGCGTCAGCACCTGGAACGGCCGCAGCTCCAGGGCGAGGCTGCCGTCCTCCGCCGGCACCATCGCCTCCGACGACGGGCGCTCGAGCAGATCGGTGACCACGGCGCGGGCGACCGGGAAGCCCGCGCGCAGCGCAGTTCTGGCCCGCCCGCCGAGCGACTCGTACAGCCGGACGACGACGTCCCCGCTGCGGTCGTCGGCGAGCTTGACCGCCTCGATCGCCACCGCGTCGCCGTCGGTCGACAGCAGCGGGGGCGGTGGGGCGCCGCCGGTCGCGGGGACGACGCGCAGCGGCAGGTTGACCGCGTACCCGTGCTCGACCGCGTCCGCCGTCCCGGCACCGGGCAGCAGCGCGTAGCCGATCCGGTTCGGGCCCTGGTCCGCCTCCGGATCGGGGCACCGGGG
>JBKPQU010000333.1:0-9943 GCA_046734255.1 Actinomycetota bacterium | reverse complement strand
CGGTACCACCTGGACGTGCGCCGGCAGCGCGACCTCGGCCCGGCCGAGATCGCCGAGGTGGTCCGCACCGCGGAGGAGTTGCGCGGCGAGGAGGTCGAGCGCGGTTTCTCGATGGCGCTGAGCCGGTTGGGGGACGACGACGATCCGGACCTCGTCGTGGCCCGGGCGCGGGACACCACCGGCCGGCTGATCGCCGTCCTCGCCTTCGTCCCGTGGGGGCACGACGGGCTGTCGCTGGACCTCATGCGCCGGGCCGGGGACAGCCAGAACGGCACGATGGAGTTCGTCGTCGTCGGCGTCGTGGACTGGGCCCGCCAGCAGGGCCTGCGCCGGATGTCGCTGAACTTCGCGGCGTTCCGCTCGGTGTTCGAGCGCGGCTCGAGGGTCGGGGCCGGCCCGGTCCTGCGGGCCTGGCGACGGGTGCTGCTGCTGGCCTCGCGCTGGTGGCAGATCGAGTCGCTGTACCGGGCCAACGTGAAGTACGCACCGGAATGGGCACCCCGCTTCGTCTGCTTCCGTCGCGCCTCGGACCTCCCGCGCGTCGCGGTCGCCGCGCTGCAGGCCGAGGCGCTGCTCGTCCGGCCCCGCCTGCGCTGGTTGGCCCGATAGCGTCCTGCCCTGAACGACCGTCGGGCTACAGCCCGGGCCGGCGTCCGATCGTGCGCGCGACCGGGCGGGTCACCTCGGCGAAGAAGTCGTTGCCCTTGTCGTCCACGACGATGAACGCCGGGAAGTCCTCGACCTCGATCCGCCAGACCGCCTCCATGCCCAGGTCGGCGTACTCGATCACGTCGACCCGCCTGATGCAGTCCTGCGCCAGCCGGGCCCCCGGGCCGCCGATCGATCCGAGGTAGAACCCGCCGTGGCGCTGGCAGGACTGCGTCACCGCGGCCGACCGGTTCCCCTTGGCGAGCATGACGAGCGACCCGCCGGCGGCCTGGAACTGCTCGACATAGGCGTCCATCCGCCCGGCGGTGGTCGGCCCGAACGACCCGGAGGCGTATCCGGCCGGGGTCTTCGCCGGGCCCGCGTAGTAGACGGCGTGATCGCGGAGGTAGTCCGGCATCGGGTCGCCGGCGTCCAACCGCTCCTTGATCTTCGCGTGGGCGATGTCCCTGGCGACGACCAGCGGACCGCGCAGTGACAGCCGCGTCTTCACCGGGTGCCTGGACAGCTGCGCCCGGATCTCGCTCATCGGCTGGTCGAGGTCGATCTGGACGGCACCGCCCGCGCCGTCCGAGGCGTCGGCCGCCCCGGTTCCGGCGAGCAGGTGGTCGTGCGTGGTCTCCGGCAGGTACTGCGCGGGGTCCGGTTCCAGCGCCTCGAGCAGCACGCCGTCCGCCGTGATCTTGCCGAGGGCCTGGCGGTCGGCCGAGCAGGACACCGCGATCGCCACCGGGCAGGACGCGCCGTGCCGGGGCAGGCGGATCACGCGGACGTCGTGGCAGAAGTACTTCCCGCCGAACTGCGCGCCGATCCCGAACTGGCGGGTCAGCTGCAGCACCTCCTGCTCCAGCTCGAGGTCCCGGAACCCGTGCCCGGCAGGCGATCCCGCGGTCGGCAGCGTGTCGAGGTACTTCGCCGAGGCGTACTTCGCGGCCTTCAGCGCGTACTCCGCGCTGGTGCCGCCGACGACGATCGCCAGGTGGTACGGCGGGCAGGCGGCGGTACCGAGGGCGCGCAGCTTCTCGTCCAGGAACTCGGTCAGCCGCTGCGGGTTCAGCACCGCCTTGGTCTCCTGGTAGAGGAAGGACTTGTTCGCGCTGCCGCCGCCCTTGGCCAGGAACAGGAACGAGTACTCGCTCTCGTGGCCGGGGCCGGTGTCGGCGTAGATCTCGATCTGCGCGGGCAGGTTCGTGCCGGTGTTCCGCTCCTCCCACATGCTCAGCGGCGCGAGCTGGGAGTAGCGGAGGTTCAGGCGGGTGTAGGCGTCGAAGACCCCACGGCTGATCGCCTCCTCGTCGCTGACCGGGCGCGCGCCGAAGACGCCGCCGGCCTCGCCGGGCGCGCTGAGCACCTGGCTGCCCCGCTTGCCCACGACGATCGCCGTCCCGGTGTCCTGGCACATCGGCAGGACGCCGCCGGCGGACACGTTGGCGTTCTTCAGCAGGTCCAGAGCGACGAACCGGTCGTTCGGGCTCGCCTCCGGGTCGTCGAGGATCCGTTGCAGCTGCTGCAGGTGCGCCGGGCGCAGGTAGTGCGCGATGTCGTGCATCGCGGTGTCGGTGAGCAGCCGCAGGGCCTCCGGCGCCACCTCGAGGAACGTTCGCCCTGCCGCCTCCACCGTGCGCACGCCCTCCGTGCCGAGCGACCGGTACGGCGTCTGGTCGGGCCCGACCGGCAGCAGGTCGGTATGGGTGAACTGCGGGGTGAGCGACATGCTCCCGGGTCTCCTCGCGCGTTCTCGGCCGTGGTGGCGCCGAGCCTACTTGCGCCGCCGACGTCCGCCCCTCCTCTGCGAGCGCGACGTCGATTGCACGGGCCGCCGCTTGCTCGCCGGCCGCCGCGTTGCTCCCCCGCAAGCGGGGGGCCCAACCAGCCGCCGCTGGCACACGTTTGCATCTGGTTCTCCGGCGGCGTTGGACGAGCAAAGCGGCATCCAGTGAGCACCTATGAGCCGGGCAACGTCTCACTCACGGCGCTGGGGGGGGTGGGCGGCGGCAGCCGGGCGGGCGGCGGCGCGGCCGGCGAGCCACCAGGCGGCGTACGGCGGGAGCGGGAAGGCCGGCGAGGGGTCGCCGTGGTCGTCGGCGACGGGACCGACGTCGCTGAGGTGCTCCCAGACCGGACCGGGGCCGCGGGTGAGCAGCTGCACGACCTGCGTCGGAACCCGTTGCCAGACAGGGGAGACGTTGTACAGCTGCAGCATCGACCCGGCGGCGTGCCTCCGGTACAGGGCCAGGACGGCCGGGTTGCCGACGTCGACCGGATGCGACTCCACCGCGGCATGCAGCGAGGGCATGCGGGCGCGAAGGTGGGCCAGATGGACCAGCCCGGCGAAGATCCGGCCCTCGACCGTGCCCGGATCGGTCCGCCGTCCGGCGGCGTCCCACGGCATCGGGGGCCGGTGCGTCCAGCGGCTGTCCGCGACCAGGTCGGCCTCTGCGCGGTAGGACTCGTCGTTCCGCAGCCCGAGCTCGTCGCCCATGTACAGCAGGGGGATCCCGCCGAATCCGTAGATCACCGCGTGCAGCAGGAAGATCCGCCCCAGCGAGAGGTCCACGGCCTCCGTGTCCCCGGCCTCCAGCGCCGCCTCCAGCCCGGCGAGGCTGGCCAGCGTCCCGCAGGTCCGCACGTCCCCGGTCTCCGGGTTCACCTGGAAGTCCAGCCCCCGGGCGAACGAGCCCGGGTAGCGGCCCGCGTAGAAGTTCGCCAGGAACTGCCGGTGCGCGGCGCCGGTGAGCCCGGCGGCAGCGGCATCGGCGTCGGAGATCGCCCAGCCGATGTCGTCGTGGCAGCGCACGTAGGTCCCCCAGGCCGCGGTCACGGGCTTCGGCGGCGGGATGGCCAGCGCGTGGCGGGCCAGCCGCGCATCCCCCGTGGCCAGGCACGACCAGAGCTGCACCATCAGGCTGTTGTGGTAGGCGAGGTCGCAGACCTTGCCGGCGTGCCGCCCGGTGCCCAGGTAGGCGGGCAGGTCCTCCGGCGACACGATCGCCTCGGCCTTGAACACCGTCGCCGGCGCGACGATCCGGACGGCCGCCCGCAGCGCCTGCACGATCGAGTGCACCTCGGGCTGGTTCTGGCAGTCGGTCCCCATCCGCTTCCAGAGGAACGCCACGGCATCGAGGCGCAGGCAGTCCACCCCGAGGTTCGCCAGGAACAGGACCACGTCCAGCATCTCGAGGAAGACCTCGGGGTTGGACCAGTCGAGGTCCCACTGGTAGTCGTTGAACGTCGTCCACACCCACGCGCCGCGGCCGGCGTCCATCTCCGGCACCCAGGAGAAGCTGCCGGGCGCGAAGGCCGGGAAGACCTCCGGCAGCGTCTCCTCGTAGGCGTCCGGCATCTGCCGGTCGGCGAAGACGTGGAAGTACCCGCGGTAGCGCTCCTCGCCGCGCAGCGCCGCGCGCGCCCAGGCGTGCTCGCGCGCGACGTGGTTGAGCACCAGGTCGACGGTGAGCGCGATCCCGTTCTCGTGCAACGTGTCGGCGAGCGCGGCGAGGTCCTCGGTCGTCCCCAGGTCCTCGCGGACCCTCCGGTAGTCGCGCACCGCGTAGCCTCCGTCGTCCGGCCCGTCCCGGGGGTCCAGCAGTGGCATCAGGTGCAGGTAGGTGACGCCGAGCTCGCGCAGGTACCCGATCCGCTCGCCGACGCCGCGCAACGTCTTCGCGAACCGGCCCGGGTAGCAGACATACCCGACCTGTTCGGGGCCGGCGAACCAGTCCGGGCGCAGCAGCCGGGTCTCGTCCAGCGTGCGCAGCACCCGTCGCCGGGACGCCAGTGCGCGGGCCATCAGGTCGACCACCCGGGCCGCGAGGCCGGGGGAGGGGTAGACCCGAAGCCCGTCCAGCAGGTCGGTGCCCCAGCGTTGCAGGCGGGCTGCGAAGGTGGCGGCGTCGGCATCGCCGAGCGCCCGGTCGGCCCGCCGGGACAGCTCCGTCAGCGTCGACAGCGTCGACAGATCGTCGTCCATGCCCCCAACCGGCCCCTACGGCGTCCAGGCGTCCAACTCGGCCCGGGTGGGCGGCTGCGCGCCTGGCCGTGTGCACGTGAACGCGGCCACCCGGACGGCATGCTGCAGCATCCCGCTCAGCGTCGGGCCGTCCATCGCCCGCAAGGCGTCCCGCCGGGCCGGGCCCAGCAGGTCGGCCCCCGCCAGGAAGTCCAGCAGCCCCGACATGAACGCGTCACCGGCGCCGACGGTGTCCACGACCGCGATCCGCGGGGCCGGCACCTCCGCCCACCCGGTCGCGGTGAGCCCCCCGGCGCCCTCACCGCCGCGGGTGACCACGACCACCGACGGGCCCAGGCCCAGCCATTGCTGCACGAGATCGGGGAGCGCCTCCCCGGGGGCCAGCCAGTCGAGGTCCTCCTCGCTGACTTTGACGACGTCGCTGACGGCCACGAACCTCTCGACCCCTTCCCGGGCGGACGCCGCGTCGCCCATCAGTGCCGGGCGGGCGTTCGGGTCGAAGCTGACGGTGGCCCGCCCGGACGCCCGGGTGACCAGGTCGAAGACGGCCTCGCGGCCGGGTGCGAGGGCAGCGGCGATCGAGCCGGTGTGCAGGGCGGCGAACTCGCCGACGTCCACCTGCGCGGGCAGCCGCCAGTCGAGGTCGAACTCGTAGGTGGCGACGCCGAGCGCGTCCAGCCGGGCCGTCGCGGTCGAGGTCGGCTCCGACGTCAGCGACCCAGGGACCAGCCGCACCCCCGAGGACTCCAGGTGCCGCCGAACGTCGGCGCCGCGGGCGTCGTCCCCGATCCGCGTGAGCAGGCGCGTGGGCCGCCCCAGCCGGGCCAGCCCGAACGCGACGTTCGTCGGGCTGCCCCCCGGATGCTCGGCGACGCTCCCGTCCACCCGCTGCACGATGTCGACCAGTGCCTCACCTACCACGAGGACGTCATCCACGGCAGCAATCTTTCCGGGTGCCCGGCCGACCGCGCGACCGGCGCGGCAAGATGCGCCCCGTCACCGGCCTCGGGCGGCCCCGGTGCCGGTGCGCGGACGGCGGCAGAGCACGATGAACCCGTGACCTCACCGACGCCCCCGCCGGCCGAGCCGGTCGAGCTGGCACCCGAGACCGGTGAGGCGGCGTCCGGGCGGCGCTCCGGCGGCGCGGGAGACATGGTCCGCTCGATGCTCGTGGTGCTGGCGGTGGTCGCCGGGCTGGTCCTGCTGGTGCCCCGGCCGGAACGGGTCAGCCAACCCTCGGTCGACGTCGCGTCGGCCGCCACCGGTGCCGCCGCGGAGGCCGGGTTCGCACTGTCGGTCCCGCAGGGCCTGCCGGCGGGCTGGCAGGCCACCAGCGCACGGCTGCAGCGCGGCACCGACGGCGTGGCCACGTGGCACGTCGGCTACGTGACCCCTTCCGGGCAGTTCGCCGGCTTCGAGCAGGCCGGAGACCCCACCCCGGCGTGGGAGGACACCCAGGTGACCGACGGCCGACCGGCCGGGACGGTCCGGGTGGGGGGCCAGGACTGGATCGTGCGCAGCCGGACCGACCGGGGGATCACGAGTTGGGTGCTGCGCGGTCCCGACCGCACGACGATCGTCACCGGCACGGCCGGCCCGGCGGACCTCAGCCGGCTGGCGGGCTCGCTGCAGCTAACCTGAGCCCTCCCCGCTCGCGGGGGCCCACGCCGGGGTCGCATCGGGGGTCGGCTCCGGCTCCCCCGAGGCGCCCCCCGCCTCGACCCGGCGCCGGGCTCCGGCCAGCCACTCCTCGCACCGCTTCGCCAGGGCCTCGCCCTGCTCCCACAGTGCCAGCGACTCCTCCAGCGTCGCGCCGCCGGACTCGAGCCGGCGGACCACCTCGACCAGCTGGTCGCGGGCCTGCTCGTACCCGAGGTCGTCCGGCGTCCCGTCACCGCCGGGCAGCTCGCCGCCCATGCGGCTCACCCTATGCCCGGCTCTCGACGTGACCCGGCCAGGCCATCGGTGCCCAGGGACTCCGCTGCCAGGTCGCCCTCGGCGAGGCGCAGCCGCAGGCGGGTGCCGGGCGGAGCGGCGTCGGGGCCCCGGACCACCGCACCGCCGGAGTCCTGCACGACCGCGTAGCCGCGGGCGAGGGTCGCGGCCGGCGACAGCGCCCGGACGCGCTCGCGCAGGTGGGTGATGTCGTCCGCCGCGCGGTCCAGCCTCGCGGTGAGCGCGACCCTGCCCCGGTGGCGCAGCCGGGCGACGTCCTCGACCGCACCGGCGACCTGTGCCCGCACGCACCGGCCCGATCGTTCCCGGAGCTGCAGCACCACGGCCGCCTCCCGGTCGAGCCGGGTCCGCATCGCCACGCTCACCCGCTGCCGGGCCTGACGTACGGCGTCCAGCTCGGCGGCGACGTCCGGCACGATCCGCTTGCCCGCGTCGGTGGGGGTCGAGGCGCGCACGTCCGCCACCAGGTCCAGCAGCGGAGAGTCGGCCTCGTGCCCGATCGCGCTGACCACCGGCGTCCGGCAGGTGGCCACCGCCCGCAGCAGCGTCTCGTTGCTGAACGGCAGCAGGTCCTCCAGCGAACCGCCGCCGCGGGCGATCACCACGACGTCCACGTCGGGATCGGCGTCCAGCGCGGCCAGCGCGGTGACGATCTCGGCGACGGCCCGCGGTCCCTGGACGGCGACCGCGCGCACGGCGAAACTCACCCCCGGCCAGCGCCGGCGGGCGTTCTCCACCACGTCGCGCTCGGCCGCGCTGGCGCGCCCACAGATCAGGCCGACGGTGCGGGGGAGGAACGGCAGCCGGCGCTTACGCTCGGCGTCGAACAGGCCCTCGGCGGCCAGCACCCGGCGCAGGTGGTCCAGCCGGGCCAGCAGCTCGCCGACGCCGACCGGGCGGATGTCGTCGGCGGCCAGGATCAGCGAGCCGCGCCGCGGCCACAACTGCGGCCGGGCGTGCACGACGACGTGCGCGCCGTCCACCAGCGGCGCGGCCAACCCGTCCAGCAGCCGGACGCCGAGCGTGACCTGGAAGGACATGTCGACGTCGGTGTCGCGCAGCGTCAGGTAGCAGGTGGTCTGCCCGGGCCGCCGGACCAGCTGGACCACCTGGCCCTCCACCCACAGCGCGGGGGCTTTGGCCACGTAGTCGGTGAGCTTCGCGGACAGCAGCCGCACCGGCCAGGGGCGCTCGGCGCTGGTCTCGCCCGCCGTCGCCGGGATCTCCCGAGCCGGCGCGGCCCCGGCGCTCGAGGCGCTCACCCGGCCACCCTATGCGCGGCAGGCCACCTACGATGACCTGGTGAGCGAGGTCGCACCGCCGTCCCCGGACGCCAAGCGGGTCCTGCTGGCCGCCCCCCGTGGGTACTGCGCCGGCGTGGACCGGGCCGTGGTCGCGGTGGAGAAGGCGCTGGAGCACTACGGACCCCCCGTGTACGTCCGGAAGCAGATCGTGCACAACAAGCACGTGGTGGCCGCCCTGGAGGGGCGGGGTGCGATCTTCGTCGACGAGGCCGACGAGGTGCCGCCGGGCGAGCGGGTGATCTTCTCGGCGCACGGCGTCTCGCCGGCGGTCCACGCGCAGGCCGCGGCCCGCGGGCTGCAGACGATCGACGCCACCTGCCCCCTGGTGACCAAGGTGCACAAGGAGGCGGTCCGGTTCGCCGACGCCGGGTACGACATCCTGCTGATCGGGCATGCCGGGCACGAGGAGGTCGAGGGCACCGCGGGCGAGGCGCCGGAGCACATCCGCCTCGTCGACGGGCCCGCCGACGCCGAGACCGTACAGGTGCGCGATCCCGACCGGGTGGTCTGGCTGTCGCAGACGACGCTGTCGGTGGACGAGACGATGGAGACCGTCCGCCGGTTGCGGCTCCGCTTCCCCAACCTTGCGGACCCCCCCAGTGACGACATCTGCTACGCCACCCAGAACCGGCAGGTGGCGATCAAGAAGGTTGCCGCGCAGTCCGACCTGGTGATCGTCGTCGGCTCGAGCAACTCCTCCAACTCGGTGCGGCTGGTCGAGGTGGCGCTGGAGAGCGGGGCCGCCGCGGCGTACCGGGTCGAGGACGCCGGGGAGATCGATGAGTCCTGGCTCGACGGCGTGACCACGGTCGGGCTCACCTCGGGAGCGTCGGTGCCCGAACCGCTGGTCGCCGACGTGCTCGCCTGGCTCGCCCAGCGCGGGTATCGCGACGTCGTGGACGTCGTCACCGCCGAGGAGGACCTGCTGTTCTCGCTGCCGAAGGAGCTGCGCCGCGACCTCAAGGCCGCCGGCCGAGGCTAGCTCGCCAGGTGGTCTCGGCTGCGCAGGTCCGGGGCGATCAGCTCCTCGGCCGTCAGAGGCCGTGGCCCGGACTCGATGGGCTCCGGCTGCGGAAGGTCGAGATCGGTGACGTCGAGATCGCGCATGCGCCGCGCCGAGACGAGCACCCGGCGTTCCAGCGTGCCGACCAGGCCGTTGTAGTCCTCGACGGCGCGCTGCAGGCTGCGGCCGAGCCGGCCGGTGTGCTCCCCGAGCGTGCCCAGCCGGGCGTACAGCTCGCGGCCGAGGTCGAACAGCTGGCGGGCGGCGCCGGACAGCGCCTCGCTCTGCCACGTCAGGGCGATCGTACGGAGCAGCGCCAGCAGGGTGGTCGGCGTGGCCAGCACCACCCGACGGGACATCGCGTGCTCGAGCAACGAGGGGTCCGCGGCGCAGGCGGCGGCCAGGAAGGCCTCGCCGGGGACGAAGCACACGACGATCTCGGGCGAGGGCTGGAACGCGGTCCAGTACTCCTTCGCGGCCAGCAGGTCGACGTGGGAACGCAGGGCCTTCGCGTGGGCGAGCGACGCCGCCCGCTGGCGGGCGTCGTCCGAGGCGGACTCGCTGGCCTCGAGGAAGGCCGCCAGCGGTGCCTTGGCGTCGATCACGAGGTGCTTACCGCCGGGCAGGTGGACCACCAGGTCGGGGCGGACGCCGACGCCGTCCGGCGTGCGGGCGGTGGCCTGAGGGGTGAAGTCGACCCGGGCGAGCATCCCGGCGTGCTCGACCACGCGCCGAAGCTGGACCTCGCCCCAGGCACCCCGGGCCGTCGGCGACCGCAGCGCGGCGGCCAGCGCGGCGGTCTGCGCCCGCAGAGCCTCCCCGGATGAGGTGAGCGAGGCGAGCTGCTCGCTCAGGCGCGCGTACTGGCCCACCCGGTCGCGCTCCAGGGTGTGCACCTGGGACTCGACCCGGTTCAGCGCCTCCTGGAGGGGAAGCAGCCCGGCGCTCAGCGCCGCCGCCTCGGCCCGGGCCGCCGACTCGCCGGCCAACCGCTGGCGCAGCAGCTCGCGCTCGGCGACCAGCACCGCCTGGCGCCCCCGGGCC
>JBKPQU010000332.1:0-7976 GCA_046734255.1 Actinomycetota bacterium | reverse complement strand
GTCCTGCCCCGCGAACGGCACCCGCACCCGGACGCCCGGCCGGGCGGTCGCGCTGTAGCGCTCGGGCACGAGGTAGTCGAACGTCCGGTCCAGGTGCGGGAGCGAGATGTCGACCACGACCCGGGCGACCGGCAGGTCGGTGGCCACCGGCGCCGGCGGGCGGGGGCGCCGGCCGCGGGAGGCGGTCCGGAGCAGGTCGAGCTGCTCGGTGGTGATCTCTGTTCGACCGGTCAGCCGACGGCCGCGAGCAGGTCCGCGACGCGGTCGGTGCGTTCCCAGGTGAACTCGGGCCGCTCCCGGCCGAAGTGCCCGTACGTGGCGGTCGGCTGGTAGATCGGCCGGAGCAGGTCCAGGTCACGGATGATCGCGGCCGGCCGCAGGTCGAACACCTCGCGGATCGCATCCTGGATCCGGCCGAGCGGGGCGGTCTCCGTGCCGAAGCACTCCAGGTACAGCCCGACCGGCTGCGCCTTGCCGATCGCGTACGCGACCTGCACCTCGCAGCGCCGGGCCAGGCCCGCGGCCACCACGTTCTTCGCCACCCAGCGCATCGCGTAGGCGGCCGAGCGGTCCACCTTGGAGGGGTCCTTGCCGGAGAACGCGCCGCCGCCGTGCCGGGCCATCCCGCCGTAGCTGTCAACGATGATCTTCCGGCCGGTCAGCCCGGCGTCGCCCATCGGGCCGCCGATCTCGAACCGGCCGGTCGGGTTGACCAGCAGCCGGTACGAGGAGGTGTCGATGCCGACCGAGTCGACCACCGGCTTGACCACGTGCAGGGCGACGTCCGGCTGCAGCAGGTTCTCCAGCGAGACGTCCGACGCGTGCTGGGTGGAGACCACGATCGTGTCCACCCGGACCGGCCGGTCGCCCTCGTAGCCGACCGTCACCTGGGTCTTGCCGTCGGGGCGGAGGTAGGGCACCTCGCCGGACTTGCGCACCTCGGCCAGCTGCTCCGCCAGCCGGTGCGCCAGCCAGATCGGCAGTGGCATCAGCGTCGGGGTCTCGTCGCAGGCGTAGCCGAACATCAGCCCCTGGTCGCCGGCGCCCTGCAGGTCCAGCGGGTCGGTGCCGCCGCCGACCCGGGCCTCGTGCGCGAGTTCGACCCCCTGGGCGATGTCCGAGGACTGCCCACCGATCGAGATCTCCACGCCGCAGGAGTGGCCGTCGAAGCCCTTGGCCGAGGAGTCGTAGCCGATCTCCACCAGCGTGGAGCGGACGATCCTCGGGACGTCGGCCCAGGCCTGGGTCGTGACCTCCCCGGCCACGTGCACCAGGCCGGTGGTGACCAATGTCTCGACCGCGACCCGGCTGCGCCGGTCCTGTTCCAGCAGCGCGTCGAGGATGCCGTCGCTGATCTGGTCGCAAATCTTGTCGGGGTGGCCCTCGGTGACGGACTCCGAGGTGAACAAGCGGTCGCTCACGATCCTCCTGATGTTCTTCACGCGCTCTGCATTGCGTTAGCGGCTACGTCCGCTCGGGACGGCGCTGTGCGGGTTCGTCGTCACTGTAGCGCCGGAGATCCCCCATGGCGTATTGCCCGGCGCGCCTCACGGCCGGGGGGCGGATCCCGTCTGCGTCCGTGCGCGCAGCCGCAGGACGGCGTCCCAGACCGCGTCGGCGATCTCGTCCTTGCCGCCGGGTGGCACCTCGGTCACGTCACCACCGGGTTCCAGCAGCGTGACCTCGCTCTGCTCGCGCCCGAACACCTTCCCGGCGGACACGTCGTTGACCACGAGCAGGTCGCAGCCCTTCCGCGCGAGCTTGCTCCGGGCGTGGTCGAGCACGTTCCCGCTCGCGTCGCCGGTCTCCGCGGCGAACCCCACGATCACCTGGTCCGCACCCCGGCCGTCGTCCCGGCCGCCCATCCGGCGCTGCCCCCGCGCGGCGACCAGCTCGACCAGCACGTCCGGCGTGCGGACCAGCCGCAGCACCGGCGCGTCGTCGCCGCCCTCGGATTTCTTGATCTTGTGGTCGGCCGGGTGCTCGGGCCGGAAGTCGGCCACCGCGGCGGCCATCACCACGACGTCGGCCCGCGGCGCGACGGCGTGCATCGCCTCCCGCAGCTCCTCCGCCGAGCCGACCGGGACGACCTCCACACCGGCCGGCTGCGGCAGGTCGACGTTGGCGGCGACCAGCGTGACCCTGGCCCCGCGGGCGGCCGCCGTGGCGGCCAGCGCCACGCCCTGGCGCCCGGAGGAGCGGTTGCCGAGGTACCGGACGGGATCCAGGGGCTCGCGGGTGCCGCCGGCCGAGACCGCCACGTACAGGCCGGCCAGGTCCGGCCCGCGGCCCGCGCGGCGCAGCAGGGTGAGCGCCGCCTCCGCGATCGTCTCCGGGTCGGGCAGCCGGCCCGGCCCGCTGTCGGCACCCGTCAGGCGACCCCAGGCCGGGTCGAGGACGACCGCGCCGCGCGCCCGCAGCGCCGCCACGTTCTCCTGCGTGGCGGGGTGCTGCCACATCTCGGTGTGCATCGCCGGGACGTACAGCACCGGGCAGCGCGCGGTCAGCAGCACGTTGGTGAGCAGGTCGTCGGCCATCCCGTGAGCGGCCTTGGCGAGCAGGTCAGCGGTCGCCGGGGCGACCACGACCAGGTCCGCCTGCTGCCCGATCAGGACGTGCGGCACGTCCTGGGCGTCGTCCCACACCGACGCGGAGACCGGAAGGCCGGACAGCGCGGCCCAGGTCGCCGCGCCGACGAACTCCAGGGCGGCCGGGGTCGGCACCACCCGCACCTCGTGCCCGGCGCCGGCGAGCAGGCGCAGCAGCGTGGCGGACTTGTAGGCGGCGATCCCCCCGGCGACCCCCAGCACCACCCGACGGGGCGTGGCGCTCACGGTGGGGTCACTGCTCGACCGGCTCGGCGACCAGGAGTCCCTCGTTGATCTCGCGCAGCGCCACCGACAGCGGCTTCTCCTGCACGTGGGTCTCGACCAGCGGGCCGACGTACTCGAGCAGGCCCTCGCCGAGCTGGGAGTAGTAGGCGTTGATCTGCCGGGCGCGCTTCGCCGCGTAGATCACCAGCGCGTACTTGGAGTCGGCGGCCTTCAGCAGGTCGTCGATCGGCGGGTTGGTGATGCCCTCGGGCATCGCCGCGGTTCCGGACACGCGCACTCTCCTGGCTCGGCTGGTCGGCCTGGGCAGGTCGACGAAGATCACGACAAGGGTAACGGGACGCTCTGGCCCACCGGCCGGGGCGCCAGACCCATCCATGATACGAGCTCGTCGGTGGCCCTCTGCACATCGTCGTTGACGATGGTCACGTCGAACTCCGCCTGGGCGGCCATCTCCCGGCGGGCGGTGGCCAGCCGGCGCTCGCGCTCTTCGGCCGACTCGGTGCCGCGGCCGACCAGCCGGCGGGCCAGCTCGTCCCACGACGGCGGGGCGAGGAAGACCATCAGCGCGTCCGGCATGGCCTCCCGCACCTGCCGGGCGCCCTGCAGGTCGATCTCCAGCAGCGCGGGCTTGCCGGCGTCCAGCGCGGCCGCGACCGCACGCGCGGGCGTGCCGTAGCGGTACCGGCCGTGCACGACCGCCCACTCGAGCAGCTCACCGGCCTCGATCAGCTCGTCGAAGCTCGCCTCGTCGATGAAGTGGTAGTGGACGCCCTCGATCTCCCCCGCGCGGGCCGGCCGGGTCGTCACCGACACCGACAGCCACACCTCGGGGTAGCGCTCGCGGATGTCCGCCGACACCGTGCCCTTGCCGACCGCGGTCGGCCCTGCGAGCACGGTCAGCCGCCGGCGCGGCCCCGATCCCCCCTGACCCGATCCCCCCTGAGTCATCGTCGACCCGCCGGCGGCCGCTCAGCGGGCGAAGCGCTCGACGAGCGCCGCGATCTGGTTGGTTCCGAGGCCCCGCACCCGGCGGGACTCCGAGATGCCGATCTCCTCCATGATCTGCCTGGCCCGCACCTTGCCCACCCCAGGCAGGGCCTCCAGCAGGGCGGAGACCTTCATCTTGCCGATCACCTCGTCCTTATGACCTTCTTGGATGACCTCGCCGAGCGAGCCTTGCGAGTACTTCAGACGGTTCTTCACCTCGGCGCGTGCCCGTCGGGCGGCGGCCGCCTTCTCCAGGGCTGCTGCGCGCTGCTCAGGGGTCAGGGGAGGCAGTGGCACGTGCTCACCTCAGTGTCATCGGGCTGGACATCTGCGACCCGGCGGCCGGCGCCCGCCGGGTAACACTGGCGCAGGCGTCGAACCTAGCGACTGGGCATGTCCGGGGGCAACGCGGGGTCACGTTGTGGCGCGGCTCGTAACTGGGCTCATAACGGCGCCAGGCCGGCCCGGACGGCGTCCAGCGCCCGCTCGGCGGCCTCCCGCAGCCGCGCGGGGTCCGGTCCCGCCTGCAGCACCTCCCGGCTGCTGCTCGGCAGGACGTCCACACCGACTTCGGCCAGCCCGCCGAAGGCCGCCTGCAGGTCCGCCGGGTCTCCCCCCTGCGCCCCCAGCCCGGGCACCAGCACCGGCCCGCCCAGCCGGTGGAGGTCCAGGCCGCCGGTCCCGGCCGTGGTCAGCCCGACCACCACCCCGAAGGGTCCGGGCGGTCCGGCCGCCTCGGTGGCGTCTGAACTGGTTTGAGCATTTTGTCCGCTGTTCCACTCAGCGACCTCGTCCACCACGGACTGTGCCACGCTGCGGCCGTCCGGACGCCGGGCCAGCTGCACCTGCGCACCGCCGGGATTGGAGGTCAGCGCGAGCACGAACACCCCGCGGCCGGATGCCCGCGCGGCCTCCAGCAACGGCGTGAGCGAGCCCACCCCCAGGTACGGCGAGGCGGTGAGCGCGTCGGCGGCCAGCGGGGCCCCCGGGGCCGCGTAGGCCCGCGCGTAGGCCTCCATCGTCGAGCCGATGTCGCCGCGCTTGGCGTCGAGGATCGTCAGCGCCCCGGCCGCCGCCGCGGCGGCGAGCACACGTTCCAGCACGGCGACCCCGGCGGAGCCGTGCCGCTCGAAGAAGGCGGCCTGCGGCTTGAGCACGGCGACCTGCCCGCCCAGGGCCTCGACGGCGCCGAGGGCGAAGCGCTCCAGCCCGGCCGGGTCGTCCTCCAGGCCCCATCGGGCGAGCAGCTCCGGGTGGGGGTCGATGCCGACGCAGAGCGGGCCGCGGGAGGCCAGCGCCCCGCGCAGGCGGTGCCCGAAGGAGGCGGTCACGCCGGCGGGACCCGGGCACGGGCGGCGGCCAGCACCGCAGCGTGCTCCTGCAGCGTCCTGACCCGCACCGGCTCGTTGCGAGCGGCCTCGATCGCCTGCACCGCGGCGGCCAGCTGCTGCATGGTCGTGATGATCGGCCGGTCCATCGAGGTGGTCGCGGCCCGGATCTCGTACCCGTCGGCGCGCGCCACCGGGCCGGAGGGGGTGTTGACGACGATGTCGACGTCGCCGGCCAGGATCCGCTCGACGATCGTCGGCTCGCCGTCCGGGCCGCGCCCCTGGCTGTGCTTGCGCACCACGCTGTTGGGGATGCCGTTGCGCCGGAGCACCGAAGCGGTCCCGGCCGTGGCGAGCACCTCGAAGCCGAGGTCGGCCAGCCGCTTGACCGGCAGCACGACCGCGCGCTTGTCCACGTCGGCGATCGAGACGAACACCCGCCCGGCGTCCGGGAGGCCGCCGTAGGCCGCGGACTGGGACTTGGCGAAGGCGTGCGGGAAGTCCACGTCGATCCCCATCACCTCCCCGGTGGAGCGCATCTCCGGGCCGAGCAGGGAGTCGACCACGACCCCGTCGGTGGTGCGGAAGCGCTTGAACGGCAGCACCGCCTCCTTCACCGCGACCGGGGAGTCCAGCGGCAGGTCGCCGCCGTCACCGGAGGCCGGCAGCATCCCCTCGCGGCGCAGCTGCGCGACGCTCGCGCCGAGCATGATCCGTGCCGCCGCCCCGGCGAGCGGGACCGCGGTGGCCTTGGACACGAACGGCGCCGTCCGGCTGGCCCGGGGGTTGGCCTCGAGCACGTAGAGCACGCCCTGGGCGAGCGCGAACTGCACGTTGAGCAGACCTCGGACGCCGATGCCGCGGGCGATCGCCTCGGTGCTGCGGCGCACGCGATCGAGGTCGGCGGCCCCGAGCGTGACCGGCGGCAGGACGCAGGCGGAGTCCCCGGAGTGGATCCCGGCCTCCTCGATGTGCTCCATCACCCCGCCGAGGTAGAGCTCCTCGCCGTCGAACAGCGCGTCGACGTCGATCTCGATCGCGTCGTCCAGGAACCGGTCGACCAGCACCGGGTGCTCGGGGCTGACCTGCGTGGCCCGGCCGATGTAGTCCGCGAGCATGCCGTCGTCGTAGACGATCTCCATGCCGCGCCCGCCGAGCACGTACGACGGCCGGACCAGGACCGGGTAGCCCACGTCGTCGGCGACCCGCTTGGCCTCGGCGAAGCTGGACGCCGTCCCGTGCCGCGGCGCGGTCAGCCCGGCCTCGGCCAGCACCCGGCCGAACGCGCCGCGCTCCTCGGCCAGGTGGATCGCCTCCGCGGACGTGCCCACGATCGGCACCCCGGCCGCGGTCAGCCGGGCGGCCAGGCCCAGCGGCGTCTGCCCGCCGAGCTGGACGATCACGCCGGCCAGCTCCCCGGCGCGCTGCTCGGCGTGCACAACCTCCAGGACGTCCTCGCAGGTCAGCGGCTCGAAGTAGAGGCGGTCGGAGGTGTCGTAGTCGGTGGACACGGTCTCCGGATTGCAGTTGAGCATCACGGTCTCGTAGCCGGCGTCGCGCAGCGCGAAGCTGGCGTGCACGCAGGAGTAGTCGAACTCCACGCCCTGCCCGATCCGGTTCGGCCCGGACCCGAGGATGATCACCTTGCGCCGGTCCGACGGCGCGACCTCGTCCTCGTCGTCGTAGCTGGAGTAGTGGTACGGCGTGGCCGCCGCGAACTCGGCCGCGCAGGTGTCCACGGTCTTGAACACCGGTCGGACGCCGAGCGCCTGCCGCAGGCCGCGGACGACGTCCTCGGGCATCCGGCGCAGCGCCCCGATCTGGGCGTCGGAGAAGCCGTGCCGCTTGGCCTCGCGCAGGATCGGGGCGCCCAGCGGCTCGGCGGCCCGCACCCGGGCGGCCACCTCGTCCAGCAGCACGATCTGGTCGAGGAACCACGGGTCGATCCCGGTCAGCTCGTGCAGCCGCTCGACGTCCACCCCGGCCCGGATCGCCTGCTGCACCCCGACCAGCCGGTCCTCGGTGGGGCGGCGCAGGCCCTCCAGAAGCTCCTCCAGCGCCGCGCCGCCGGTCGGCTCGCCGTCCCAGTGGAACGTCGAGCCGCGCTTGTCCACCGAGCGCATCGCCTTCTGCAGCGCCTCGGTGAAGCACCGGCCGATCGCCATCGCCTCGCCGACGCTCTTCATCGTGGTGGTCAGCGTCGGGTCGGCGGCCGGGAACTTCTCGAACGCGAACCGGGGCACCTTGACCACGACGTAATCCAGGCTCGGCTCGAAGCAGGCCGGGGTGGTCCGGGTGATGTCGTTCGGGATCTCGTCCAGGCTGTAGCCGACCGCCAGCTTCGCGGCGATCTTGGCGATCGGGAACCCGGTGGCCTTGCTGGCCAGCGCGGAGGAGCGGGACACCCGGGGGTTCATCTCGACCACGACCACCCGGCCGTCGGCCGGGTGCACCGCGAACTGGATGTTGCACCCGCCGGTGTCCACCCCGACCTCGCGGATCACCGCGATGCCGATGTCGCGCAGCCGCTGGTACTCGCGGTCGGTCAGCGTCAGCGCGGGCGCGACGGTGATCGAGTCGCCGGTGTGCACGCCCATCGGGTCGAGGTTCTCGATCGAGCAGACCACGACGACGTTGTCCAGCCGGTCGCGCATCAGCTCGAGCTCGTACTCCTTCCAGCCGAGGATCGACTCCTCCAGCAGCACCTCGCCGGTCGGGCTGGCGTGCAGGCCGGCACCGGCGATCCGGCGCAGGTCGATCGCGTCCCGGGCGATCCCCGAGCCCAGCCCGCCCATCGTGAAGCTCGGCCGCACGACCAGCGGATAGC
>JBKPQU010000331.1:0-3451 GCA_046734255.1 Actinomycetota bacterium | reverse complement strand
GTCCGGAGGGGCCCACCAGACGGCGCCCTGCGGGGCCAGCGGGTCCGGCGCGAGCACCACGACCTCCAGGGCCCGGCGCAGCCGCACCCCGACCGACTCGGGCGGGACGTGCACCGGCTCCAGGCCCGGAGTCCCCGGGGGCACGCCGAGAGCCGCCCGCACCGCCTCGACGTGCCCGAACCGGAACCAGTCGCCGTCGTCGCCGCGGAGCAGGGAGGCGGCCCCCGGCCCGTCGTCGTCGGTGACCAGATCGCCCAGCCCGCGCACGATCGCGGCCGGGACGCCGTCCAGCTTCCCCTTGACCAGATCGGCGAGCGCGGCGACCTCGTCGGCGATCGCCCGCACCGTGACCTCGAGCGGGTTGCCGTGGCCGTCGACGGCCCCGCGCAGGTCATCGCTGACCCGCAGCCCGGCCGCGCCGATGGCGATGTCGGCCTGACCCTCCCGCCACGGCCGCCCGGCGGTGTCGGAGACGACCACGGCGATCCGCAGGCCGGTCCGGGCCGCCAGGTCGCGGCGGAGCCGGCGGGCCGAGGCGTCGGGATCCTCCGGCAGCAGCAGGACGGTGCCGACCGCGACGTTCGACGCGTCGACCCCGGCGGCGGCCAGCACCGGACCGGCCCGTGACCGGACGATCCTCGAGGGCCCGCGCGGTGTGATCCGCTCGGCCACGACCCGGGCCGTCTCCGCCGCCACCGCCGGTTCGCGTCCCGCGGCGGTCATGGCCCGGCCCTCCGCCTTCGACACCACCTTGCTTGAGATCACCAGGATGTCGCCGTCCACGGGCGGCGTCCCCGCCCGCCCGAGCGCCTCGACCACGGTCGCGGCCAGGTCCTGGCCGGCGACGACCTCGCCGATGCCGGGCACGCCCACGGCGTGCAGCTGGTTCACCGTCTGCTCATCCGGCGGTCACCGGTTGGCGCTGGCCTGGCGGAGGCTCAGCGCGAGGTCGAGGGCGTCCGCGGCGATCGCCGCTGCGGCGGGGACGTCGGTCATCAGCAGCGGCCGGGCCAGCACCCGGAGGTCGGGATGCTGCTGGGCCAGCTCGGAGACCTCGGCGCCGTCCTGGTCGGCGACCAGCCACCCGTCGAGAAAGTCGGCGTAGAGCCCGGCCACGGCCGAGGCGGAGGTCGCCACCCCGATCGCGGACAGGCACGCGTCGGCCATCCCGCGCACCGGCGCGCCGGAGATGATCGGTGAGACCCCGACCACCGGGGCCGGGGTGCGGCGCAGCGCATCCCGCACGCCGGGCACGCCGAGGATCGTGCCGATCGAGACCACCGGATTGCTGGGCGGCAGCAGGATCACGTCGGCGTCGGTGAGCGCCTCCAGCACGCCGGGCGCCGGCTCGGCGCTCTCGATCCCCAGGGCGAGGATCTGCCGCGCCGGTACCGCCGCGTGCAGCCGGACCCACCACTCCTGGAAGTGCACGGCCCGGACGCCGCCTTCGGACTCCGGGTCGTCGATCACGACATGCGTCTCCACCGGGTCGTCGCTCATCGGCAGCAGGAGCACCCCGGGCTTCCAGCGTTCGCTGAGCGCCTGGGTGATCTGGGACAGCGAGAAGCCCTGGGCCAGCATCCGGGTCCGGATGATGTGCGTGGCGAGGTCCCGGTCCCCGAGCGTGAACCAGTCCGGCTGGGACCCGTACGCCGACAGTTCCTCGGCGACGGTGAACCGCTCGTCCTCGCGCCCCCAGCCCTGCTTCTCGTGGATCCCGCCGCCGAGGGTGTACATGACCGTGTCCAGATCGGGGCAGACCCGCAGCCCGTGCAGGGTGACGTCGTCGGCGGTGTTGACCACCACGGTGACCGAAGCGTCGCCGGCGCGTGCGCGCAACTCGTGACTCAGGCCGCGGAGGAAACGCGCGCCACCGATCCCCCCGGCCAACGCTGTGATGCGCATGTCCGGATCCTCTCAGTCGGCCGGGTTGATCCACGCACACGGATCCCCCGTTCGGCGGACGGGACAATTACCAGACTCCCGCTTGACGAGCACGGCACGACACGCGTGTAATTCCATTGGTGTGAGAGCGACGACATCACTTAGAGTTGCCGCCCGAGCACACACAGTGGGGGCCCTGGTCTGCGGGCCGCCTTTCAGGGGCGGTCCGGCGCGGGGTGAAGAGGGTCGAGGAGGCGCTAGGTGTACGAGCTGATGGCGATCGATGGCGGGGTCGGTCTGGGGGCCGTGCTTGCCGTCGACCAGTTGCCCGCCGAGCTCGCCTGGCAGGAACGGGCCCTCTGCGCGCAGACGGATCCGGAGGCGTTCTTCCCGGAGAAGGGCGGATCCACCCGTGAGGCGAAGCGGGTGTGCCTTGCCTGCGAGGTGCGCGCGGAGTGCTTGGAGTACGCGCTGGCGAACGACGAGAGGTTCGGGATCTGGGGCGGGCTTTCGGAGCGGGAACGGCGGCGCGTGAAGAAGCGCGCCGTTTGAGGCGCGGGGGGTGGTACGGGGCGATGGCGGAGCGGTGAGCCTCGACGTCGAACCCCCCTCCACCGCTGCCCCGCAGGCGCGGGGCCAGGAGGTTCCCCTCCGCGGTACGGGGCAGCGGTCCGGGGAGTCGCCGCAGCGTCCGGTGGCGCGTGCCAAGCCGGTCGCGGCGCGGGTGACGGCGGTGCTCGTCGCGCACAACGGCGAGCAGTTCCTGCCCCGCACGCTCTCGGCGATCGCCGGCCAGGCGCGCGCGCCCGACCTGCTGGTCGCGGTCGACACCGGTTCCGACGACGGCAGCGCGGCGCTGGTGGCCGGCGCGACCCCGCACCTGCTCCGGCTGCCCAAGCGCACCGCGATGGGCGACGCCGTCCGGGCCGCGCTCGCAGCGCTGGACGCCGGTGGGCTGTCCCCGGCACCCGACCCGCGACCGGAGCCCTCCGGGGTCCCCGGAGGGGAACCCGCCGCCGAGAAGGCCGTCCAGGACTGGGTCTGGCTGCTGCACGACGACGCCGCGCCCGCGCCGGACGCACTGCGTCGCCTCCTGGACGCCGTGGACGTCGCGCCGTCGGCGGTGATCGCGGGCTGCAAGCAGGTCGGGTGGGACGACGGCCGGCTCCTCGACGTCGGGTTCACCACCTCGCCGCTGGGCAAGAAGGTGACCGGCGTCGACGTCGACGACGTCGACCAGGGCCAGCTCGACCACCGCAGCGACGTGCTCGCGGTCAGCACCGCCGGGATGCTGGTCCGGCGGGACGTCTGGGACGCGCTCGGCGGCCCGGACCCGGCCCTGGTGCGCGCCCGCGACGATCTCGACCTCTGCCGGCGGGCGCATCTCGCCGGGTACCGGGTGATCGTGGTCCCGCAGGCCGTGGTGGCCCACGCGGAGGCGGGCGTGAGCGGGCGCCGGCCGTTCAGCACCCCCAGGGCCTGGGCCCGGGCCGACCGGCGGGACGCGATCCACCTGCGCCTGGCCGCCGCGGCGTGGGTGGCGATGCCGTTCGTGATCGTCTGGACG
>JBKPQU010000330.1:0-8136 GCA_046734255.1 Actinomycetota bacterium | reverse complement strand
GGCCTCCACCGGGGCCAGCGGTCACCTGGTCGACGCGGCCACCGCGGCCGCGGCACGGGCCGGTCGCGACGGCCGCCCGCAGGTCTTCCTCGACCTGGCCCTGCCGAGGGACATCGACCCCGCGGTCGCGGCGCTGGACGGCGTCCGGCTGATCGACCTCGAGCACGTCGGCCGGAACCTGGCGAGCACCGGTGTGGCTGCCGAGCTGGACCAGGTCCGTGCCCTCGTCGCCGACGAGGTGACCGCGTTCCTGGCCGCGCAGCGGGCCGAGGCGGTCGCACCGACCGTGGTGGATCTCCGGGCGCACGCGCGGTCGGTGGTGGACAGCGAACTACGCAGGATGGAGGCCAGGCTGGGCGAGCTCGACGCGGAGGTCAGGGCGGAGCTGGCGGCGACCGTGAACAGGGTCGTGGACAAGCTGCTGCACACCCCGACCGTCCGGATGAAGCAGCTGGCCGGCGAGCCGGGGGGCCGCTCGTACGCCGAGGCGCTGCGGCAGCTGTTCGACCTGGACGGGGAACGGGTGGCGGCCCTGACCGAGGTCGGCCAGGATCACCTCGCCAGACCTGTACCCGTGCAGGTCGACGTCCCCGAGCCGAGCCGCTCGCGAGGGGGTGACCGGTGACGCTCCGGGTGAGACTCGGCACACGCCGCAGCGCGCTGGCGATGGCCCAGGCCCGCTGGGTGGCCGAGCGGGTGGAGACCGCGGCCGCGGCGGACGGCCAGGACGTCGTCGTCGAGCTGGTCGAGGTCACCACGCGCGGCGACGTGACCACCCAGTCGCTGAGCAGCCTCGGCGGTGTCGGGGTGTTCACCTCGGCGCTGCGGGACGCCGTGCTCGCCGGTGAGGTCGACTTCGCCGTGCATTCCCTGAAGGACCTGCCGACCGCCGCGGCGCCCGGCCTCGTGCTGGTCGCCGTGCCGGCTCGGGAGGACCCCCGCGACGTTCTGGTGGCCCGCGACGGGATGCGCCTGGACGAGCTGCCCACCGGCGCCCGGGTGGGCACGGGGTCACCGCGCCGCGCCGCCCAGCTGCGCGCCCACCGCCCCGACCTCGCGGTTGTGGATGTCCGCGGCAACGTCGACACCCGGATGCGGCTGGTCACCGAGGGCGGCATGGACGCCGTCGTGCTGGCCCGGGCCGGGCTGCTCCGGCTCGGCCGGCAGGACGAGGCGACCCAGGTGTTCGAGCCGGAGACGATGATGCCGGCCCCCGGCCAGGCGGCGCTGGCGGTCGAGTGCAAGGACAGCTGGGCGTGCGCCGGCCTGCGTCCCCTGCTCGGCCAGATCGACGACATGCCGACGCGGGTCGCCGTCGTGGCGGAGCGGGCGCTGCTGGCCGGCCTGGAGGCCGGGTGCTCGGCGCCGGTCGGCGCGCTCGCCGAGCTGGTGGGTCCGGTCCCGCCGGCCCGCGGCGACGTGGAACTCTCCCTGCGCGCGGTGGTCGCCGCGCCGGACGGCTCGATCGTCTGGCGCCGAGCGGCAACGCTTCCGCTGCCTGGAGCGTTGCATGCCTACGAGGGAGATGATCCGGAGGGACCGGTCGCCGCCGCCGAGGCGCTCGGCCGTGCCCTGGCCGCGCAGCTGCTCGCCGACGGTGTCGAGGCACTGCAACCGGTCCCTGCGGCGCAGACCCCCACACACACGTATCGACAGGCCAGAGAAGGTGACCTGTGAGCCTCACCCGCACCCCGAAGAAGACGGCCACCAAGTCCGTGGGCTCGGTCGTGTTCGTCGGCGCCGGCCCGGGGGACGAGGGCCTGCTCACCGTACGCGCGGTCAGGACGCTGGCCGAGGCCGACGTCGTCGTCATCGACCAGATCCCGCGCAAGGACCTGCTGGCCACCCACTGCCGGCCGGACGTCGAGGTGCTCGACGCGGGCTTCGGCGAGGACGGCCAGCCGATGGCGCGCGCGGCGCGGGCCAAGCTCGTCGCCTCGGCGGCGCGTGGCGGCCGGCTGGTTGTCCGCTTGATGGACGGCGACCCGGGCACGTTCACCGGGCTGGTCGAGGAGATCGCCGCCTGCCGCAAGGACGGCGTGCCGTTCGAGGTCGTGCCGGGAGTGTCGGCGGCGACCGCCGTGCCGGCGTACGCGGGCGTGCCGCTGACGCCCCCGGGGACGGCATCGGTGCACATCGTGCACCCGTACGGCGTCGAGGTGGACTGGGCGGCCCACGCCGGGCCGAACACGACGATCGTCGTGCTCGGGCTGCTCGACGACTTCGTCGCCGCCGCCGAGGGCCTGCTCGAGGCCGGCCGCAAGCCGCAGACGCCGGTGATCGTGACAGCCCAGGCGACCACCGTGCACCAGCGGTCGGTGGCGTGCACGCTGGCCGAGGCGAGCACCGTGCTGCCCCGGGCCGGCCTCGACCGGACGGCCACGATGATCGTCGGCGAGGCCGCCGGCCTGTGGGAGAAGGGCTCCTGGTTCGAGACCAAGCCGCTGTTCGGCTGGCGGGTGCTGGTGCCGCGGACCAAGCAGCAGGCCGGGGGCCTGGTCAGCCGGCTGGCAGAGCACGGCGCGGTCGCCGAGGTCGTCCCGACGATCTCGGTGGAGCCCCCGCGGACCCCGCACCAGATGGAGAAGGCGGTCAAGGGCCTGGTCACCGGCAGGTACGAGTGGATCGGGTTCACCAGCGTGAACGCCGTCCGCGCGGTCCGGGAGAAGTTCGAGGAGTTCGGCCTGGACGCGCGCGCGTTCGCCGGACTGAAGGTGGCCGCGGTCGGCGGGGTGACCGCCGAGGCGCTGCGGGAGTGGGGGATCAACCCCGACCTGCTGCCCACCGGGGAGCAGTCGGCCAGCGGCCTGCTCGCGGATTGGCCGCCGTACGACCCGGTGTTCGACCCGATCAACCGGGTGTTCCTGCCCCGGGCCGACATCGCCACCGACACGCTGGTGGCCGGCCTGCAGGCGAACGGCTGGGAGGTGGACGACGTCACCGCCTACCGGACCGTGCGCGCCGCACCTCCGCCTGCGGAGGTCCGGGACGCGATCAAGTCCGGGCAGTTCGACGCCGTGGTCTTCACGTCCAGCTCCACCGTGCGCAACCTCGTCGGCATCGCCGGCAAGCCGCACGCCACCACCGTGGTCGCCTGCATCGGGCCGGCGACGGCGAAGACCGCCGAGGAGCACGGGCTGCGGGTCGACGTCCTGGCACCGCAGCCGAGCAGCGAGTCGCTGGTCCAGGCGCTGGCGGAGTACGGTAACGGGCTTCGGTTGAGTGCGATCGAGGCGGGTGAGCCGGTGCTGCGTCCCAGCCAGCGCAAGGGCTCGAGCCGCCGGTCCGCGAAGTGACGGCGGGCCGGGGGTCAGAGCGTTCTGGTGGGTTCCCTGCGGTGCGGCCGCGGCGGCTGCGGTCGTCGCCCGCGATGCGCAGGATGGTGGCCGAGACCCGGTGGCACCCGGCGAACCTCGTGCTGCCGGTGTTCGTCAAGGAAGGCGCGTCCGAGCCGGTTCCGGTGACCTCGATGCCCGGCGTCGTCCAGCACACCCGGGACTCGCTGCGCAAGGCGGCCGCGGAGGCGGCGGCCGCGGGCGTCGGCGGTGTGATGATTTTCGGGGTCCCGGCGCGCAAGGACGCGGTCGGGTCCGGGGCCACCGACCCCGACGGCGTGCTGAACACCGCGGTCCGGGACGTCGTGGCGGAGGTCGGTGACGACGTCCTCGTGATGGCCGACCTGTGCCTGGACGAGTTCACCGACCACGGCCACTGCGGCGTGCTCACCCCTGACGGCCGGGTGGACAACGACGCCACGCTCGAGCGGTACGCCGAGATGGCTGTCGCGCTCGCGCAGGCCGGGGTCCACGTGGTCGGGCCCAGCGGGATGATGGACGGCCAGGTCGGGGCGATCCGCACCGCGCTGGACGCGGCCGGGCACATCGACGTCGCCGTCCTCGCCTACGCCGCGAAGTACGCCTCGGCCTTCTACGGGCCCTTCCGGGAGGCGGTGGAGTCGTCCCTGGTCGGCGACCGGCGCACATACCAGCAGGACCCGGCCAACGGCCGGGAGGCGCTGCGGGAGGTCGCCCTGGACGTCGCCGAGGGCGCGGACATCGTCATGGTCAAGCCGGCGATGTCCTACCTGGACGTGGTGGCCGCCGCCGCAGCGGCGGTGGACGTGCCCGTCGCCGCGTACCAGGTGTCCGGCGAGTACGCGATGATCGAGGCCGCGGCCGAACGGGGCTGGATCGACCGCGATCGCGCGATCGAGGAGGCGGTCCTGTCGATCCGTCGCGCCGGCGCCTCGATCGTGCTCACCTACTGGGCCTCCGAGCTCGCCGGCCGCTACCTCCGCTGACCCCCGCCGTCGATGCCCACGGCGTGACACCGTGCGCACAGGAAGCCCACGGTGTCACGTCGTGGGCACGGGGGATCGGTGTAGAGCCGCACAGCGCTCGCGGGACGGCCCGGCGGACCACAGGGAGCTCAGGCTTGGCACACTTGGCGGCGTGAGCGACGCGGGTTCGGCCGGGACGGCCGCAGGGGCCGGAACGGTGAACCGCGAAACGCTGTATCCCGCCGAGGCGCCGGCGTCGCAGGTGCTGTTCGACCGGGCGCGTGCGGTGATCCCGGGTGGGGTGAACTCGCCGGTCCGGGCGTTCCGCGCGGTCGGCGGCACCCCGAGGTTCTTCGTCCGGGGTGAGGGTCCGTACCTGATCGACGCCGATCAGCGGCGCTACGTCGACCTGGTCTGCTCCTGGGGACCGCTGATCCTCGGCCATGCCCACCCCGAGGTGCTGGCGGCGGTCGCCTCCGCGGCGGCGGACGGCTTCTCCTTCGGGGCGCCGACCGAGCGGGAGGTCCTGCTCGCGGAGGAGATCATCGCCAGGGTGGCCCCGGTCGAGCAGGTGCGGCTGGTCAACTCGGGCACCGAGGCGACGATGAGCGCCCTGCGGCTGGCGCGCGGGTTCACCGGGCGGCCGAAGGTGGTCAAGTTCGCCGGCCACTACCACGGCCACGTCGACTCCCTGCTCGCCGCGGCCGGCTCGGGGGTGGCAACGTTCGCGCTGCCCGACACCCCGGGCGTCACCGGCGCCTCCGCCGCGGACACGATCGTGCTGCCCTACAACGACGTCGACGCCGTCGAGGCGGCGTTCGCGGCGCACGGCGACGAGATCGCCTGCCTGATCACCGAGGCGGCGGCCGGGAACATGGGGGTGGTCCCGCCGGCGCCCGGCTTCACCGCGGCGCTGCGTCGGATCACCCGCGAGCGCGGCGCGCTGCTGATCAGCGACGAGGTGATGACCGGCTTCCGGGTCTCGCCCGCGGGCTGGTACGGCCTGGAGGGCCCGGTGGACGACGGGACCGGGACGCCGTCCGCGCCCGACCTGTTCACCTTCGGCAAGGTGATGGGCGGGGGCTTCCCGGTCGCAGCGTTCGGCGGGCGGGCGGACGTGATGGCGCGGCTGGCGCCGGCCGGGCCCGTGTACCAGGCGGGCACGCTGTCCGGGAACCCCGTCGCCACCGCCGCCGGGCTGGCCACGCTGCGCGGCTGCACCGACGCCGTCTACACCGGCCTGGCCGCCTCCGCCGATGCGCTGACCGGCGAGGTGGCCTCGGCGCTGTCCGCGGCCGGCGTCCCGCACGTGATCCAGCGGGCGGGCAGCATGTTCAGCGTGTTCTTCACCGGATCGAGCGACCTGGCGGCGGTCCCGGACTACGAAGCGGCGCGGCAACAGGACCTGGACGCCTTCCGGGCGTTCTTCCACGCGATGCTCGCCCGCGGCGTCTACCTGCCGCCGAGCGCGTTCGAGGTCTGGTTCGTGTCCGCGGCGCACGACGGCCACGCGCTCGACCAGGTGGTCGACGCGCTGCCGGCCGCGGCCCGCGCGGCGGCCGAGGCGGCCGGATGAGCCAGCAGCGCACCGTCGTCCACCTGCTGCGGCACGGCGAGGTGGACAACCCGACGAAGGTGCTCTACGGCCGGCTGCCCGGCTACCGGCTCTCGGACCTGGGCCGGAAGATGGCCGAGAGGGTCGCGGACCACCTGGCCGGGAACGACATCCGCATGGTCGTCTCCTCACCGCTCGAGCGCGCCCAGGACACCGCGATCCCGGTCGCGGCCCGGCACGGGCTGGACATCGACCTCGACGAGCGGCTGATCGAGGCGTCCACGGTGTTCCAGGGCCTGCGGGTCGGCATGGGCGACGGGATCCTGCGCGAACCGCGGTACTGGCGCCACCTGTGGAACCCCTTCCGCCCGTCGTGGGGGGAGCCCTACCTGGACATCTCCCGGCGGATGAGGCAGGCCGTGAGCGCCGCCGTGGCCAAGGCGCGGGGCGGCGAGGCCGTGCTGGTCAGCCATCAGCTGCCGATCTGGGTCGTGCGGCTGGCGGCGGAGCGGCGCCCGTTCGTCCACGACCCGAGGCACCGCCAGTGCTCGCTGGCGTCGCTGACGTCGCTGAACTACTCCGACGACGAGCTGGTCTCGGTCAGCTACAGCGAGCCCGCCCGGGACCTGCTGCCGGGAGCCCGGTCGGTGGCCGGCGCATGAGTTCGCGTCGGGTCGCGCTCGCTGCGGTGCTCGCCACGGCGCTGGCCGCGGCGCTCGCCGGCTGCTCCTCGGCTCCCGGCCAGCCGGCCGGGACGTCGTTCGTCGCCGGCGACGGTGTGATCACGCTGGTGGCCCCTGCGCACCGGCAGGCACCGGTGGCCGTCTCCGGCGAGACGCTCGAGGGCACCCGGCTCGACCTGGCCACGCTGCGCGGGAAGCCGGTGGTGCTCAACGTCTGGGGCTCCTGGTGCGCGCCGTGCCGCACGGAGGCGCCCGTCCTGGAGGCGGCCAAGCGCAAGCTGACCCCCGACCGCGCGTCCTTCGTCGGCATCGACACCCGGGATGACGACTCCGCACAGGCGCTGGCGTTCCAGCGGCGCTACGAGATCAGCTACCCGAGCCTCGTGGACGACGGCGCGCTGCTGCTCGCGCTGCGCGGCGCGGTTCCGCCGTCCTCGATCCCCAGCACGCTGGTGCTGGACGGCCAGGGCAGGATCGCCGCCCGGATCAGCGGGCCGGTCCCCTCGGTGACCACGCTGGTCGACCTGGTCGACGACGTCGCGGGAGGCACCTCGTGACCGGCCTGCCCGAGACCGTGCTCGACGGCCCGGTGCTCCTCGCCCTGCCGGTGGCGATGCTGGCCGGGCTGATCTCCTTCGCCTCGCCGTGCGTGCTGCCGCTGGTGCCCGGGTACTTCGGCTACGTCACCGGGCTCACCGGCGAGGACCTGGACCGGCAGCGCCGGGGGTTGATGCTGACCGCGGCGGCGCTGTTCGTGCTGGGGTTCAGCGCCGTCTACGTCAGCGTCGGCTACCTCGCCGGCTCGGTCGGCGACCTGCTGGTGGCCCGCCAGGAGTTGCTCACCCGGGTGCTCGGCGTGATCACGGTGGTGCTCGGGCTGTTCTTCCTCGGCGTGATCCCCGAGCCGCGCGGCGCCCGTGCTCCCGGATGGCGGCCGGCCGCGGGTCTGGCCGGGGCACCGCTGCTCGGCGTGGTCTTCGGGCTCGGGTGGACGCCGTGCACCGGGCCGGTGCTCGCGGCGATCGCCGGGCTGGCCGGCAGCTTGGGCAGCCCGGTCCGCGGCGCGGTGCTGGCCGCCGCCTACTGCATCGGCCTCGGCGTCCCGTTCCTGCTGGTCGCCCTGGCCTACCGGCGGGCGCTGCTGGCGATGGGCGCCGTCCGGCGGCACCGGCGTGGCGTGCAGATGGCGGGTGGGGCGGTGCTCGTCGTGGTCGGGGTGCTGCTCGCCACCGGCCTGTGGGCGGATCTGCTCGCCCGCCTGCAGGGCACGATCGCCGGATTCACCCCGGTGGTGTGAGGTGAGCGAGCAGATCCGGATGCCGAGGCTGGGCGCGGCCGGGTGGGCGCGCTGGGCCTGGCGCCAGCTGACCAGCATGCGGACGGCGCTGCTTCTGCTGCTGCTCCTCGCGGTCGTCGCGATCCCCGGCTCCGTGCTGCCGCAGCGGCGGATCGACCCGGTGAGAGTGCAGAGCTACCTCGCCGCCCATCCCGTGGCCGGCCCGTGGCTGGACCGCCTCGGCGGGTTCGACGTCTACGCCTCGGTCTGGTTCTCCGCGATCTACCTGCTGCTGTTCGTATCGCTGCTCGGCCTGTCTCTTATACACATCTGACGCTGCCGA
>JBKPQU010000329.1:0-10621 GCA_046734255.1 Actinomycetota bacterium | reverse complement strand
CTCCTCGGGCAGGACCGTCCCCAGCGGAATGAACACGAAGAGGGCGAGCATCGCCCTCGCCCCCGACGCGTCGCTGGTCCCGGCGAGGGCGTCCCGGGCCGGGGGCACGGCGTAGGCGACCGCGGCGACCGCGACGACCGCCGCCGCGACCGCGCCTCCCCAGCGAAGCCCCCGGGCGGCGTTCCGGCGCGCCAGGCCGAGCTCGTCCGCCGACAGGCCGGCCCAGACGGCGATCAGCGCCAGCACGATCAGCAGTCCCACGCCGATCACGGCGTGCCAGGCGGGACCGGCGCCCCTGGCGAGGACATTCGTCGCGGGCAGCACCACCATCGTCGCGACCAGCGGCAGCAGTCCGGACATGACCAGCATCATGTCGTGCGCCGCCCCGGTTGAGGTTCGCCCGTCAGCACCGGGTTCTACCGTGGTCCACCGTGCGCTTCGTTCACCGGCTGCCACCGGGCATCACCCGCTCCCTGCCCCTCGTGCCGCCCATGCTGGCGCTGGGGGCGACGTTCGGGCTGCTCGCCGAGCCCGTCATGGGCCGCGTGGCTCCCATCGTCATGTCCTGCATCGTCTTCGCCGGAGGCGCACAGTTCGCGGCGCTCGGCGTCCTGACCGCCGGTGGAGGTGCGATCTCGGCGGTCCTGGCCGGCACCTGCGTGAACCTGCGCTTCCTCCCCACAGGATTCGCCATCGCCCCGGCGTTGAAGGGCGGCCGGTTCCGGAGGACCCTCGAGGGCCAGACGGTCGTCGACGCCTCGTTCGTGCTGGCCGCCCGCGGCGACGGAACGTTCGACCGGCCGATGCTGCTGGCGTCGACCGCCGTGCAGGCCCTCGGCTGGATCTCCGGGACCGTGCTGGGAGTCCTCGCCGCGGACGCCGTCCCCGATCCGGAGCGCTTCGGGCTGGACGCCATCCTCCCCGCGTTCTTCCTGGCGTTGCTGGTCAGCCAGCTGCGCGAGCACGGTCGGCCCGCCGCCGTGGTCGCCGCACTCGCCGGCCTGATCACGCTTGTGCTCACTCCGCTGCTGCCGCCGGGAGTGCCGGTGGTGGCGGCCGCCGCCGCGGCGCTGATCGGCCTTCGGCGGCCGACGTGAGCAGCCGGGCGCAGGTCTGGACCACGGTCGTCCTGCTCTCCTTCACCACGGCGGCGATCAAGGGAGTCGGGCCCTTCCTCCTGGGAACCCGCGACATCCCGAAGAGGCTGTTGCCCGTCGTGGTTCTCCTGCCGTCCGCCCTCGTGACCGCACTCGTCGTGGCCGAACTGTTCGAGCCGACGGACCATGGCGTGACCGCCGACGCCGCGCGCATCGTGGGAGTCGCCGCCGCGCTCGCGGCGATCCTGCTGCGGCTTCCGCTGGGGGCGGTGCTGGTCGTCGCCGCCGTCGCGGCGGCAGGGTTCCGCGCCCTGACCTGACCGGACTCAGCCGCCGGGCCGCAGCCAGGCGCTCCAGCGCTCGATGGCCCGGTAACCCATCCGCTCGTACAGGGGTCGCCCGTCGTCACTGGCGAGGAGGACCGCGGGCTGGTCGGGTGCCGACAAGGTCGCCGCCCAGGTCACCGCGGACCCCGCGCCCAGGCCTCGCGCGTCCGGCAGGGTGGCGACGTACTCGATCAGCGTCACGCCGGCGCTCTGGTGAGCCGCGGACACCGCCACGGGCCGGTCGTCCAGCCAGGCGAGCCAGACGCGGGTCGGACCGCTGAGAATGCTGGGCCCCAGCAGGTCACCCACGCCCAGCTGTTCGAGGTCCGGCATCGGGTAGCCGTCGACCAGCACACGCTCCGCCAGCGCGAGCTCCTGGGCATCCCGCACGGGGCGCACCTGGACCGAGGGCGCGCGGGATTCGCGTGCGGCGGCGTCCGGAGCCGAACCCGGAAGCCTCACCATCAACGGCGGGTGGCCGAGCAGGGCGAGCCCATGCTTGCGCAACTGGGGCAGGGGGAAGGCGCTGACCAGCAGGTACGGCACGTGGGCGGGGAACAGCGAGTCGATCTCCTGGAGGACCACCGTCGGATCCGCCGGCGGGCGCAGCAGGACGACCGGGTTCGTCAACGCGCCGCGGTCGCCGATCCACCCGCCCGCCCATCCGGGGCCCGCACGCCACGGCCGCCCGGCGCTCCGGGCGACCGCGACCGACCACGAGGCGTGAACGTGAACCGCCTGGCGCACCAGGGTGTCACCGGCTGGCAGGTCGGGCTCCCAACCGTCGACGAGGTGCTCACCCTCCGGGGGAACGATGGACGCCGCCACCGGCCCCACGATGGCACACCACCCGCGTGCCGGCCGAGCCGTCCCCCGCCGCGGGTACGCAGGTGGGTGGCTTCCCGGATCTCGGCGATCCACGTACGGTGAATGCGCAACGTTTGTCCGGTTTGATGCGCCCGGGGCGGCGAGCGGGACCCGGTGAGACCGGCGGCTGGTTCCTGCGCACAGCTCCGGGCGCATCCGGCAGCGCGGAGGCCACCGTGGCACAGGAATCGACGCAGCTCCACAGGTCACTCCAGCAACGGCACCTGGCCATGATCGCGATCGGTGGCGTGATCGGCGCGGGCCTGTTCGTCGGCTCGGGCGTGGTCATCAACTCGGTCGGGCCGGCGGCGTTCCTCACGTACGCGCTGACCGGCGTGCTGATCATCATGGTCATGCGGATGCTCGGCGAGATGGCGACCGCGAACCCCGCGACCGGCTCGTTCGCCGAGTACGCGCGGCAGGCGCTGGGCGGCTGGGCAGGGTTCTCGGTCGCCTGGCTCTACTGGTACTTCTGGGTGATCGTGATCGGCTTCGAGGCGGTCGCGGGTGCCGGCATCCTGCAGCGCTGGTTGCCCGGAGTCCCCCTCTGGATCATGTCGCTGATCCTGCTGCTGCTGATGACGGCGACGAACATGTTCTCCGTCCGCTCCTACGGGGAGTTCGAGTTCTGGTTCGCGTCCATCAAGGTCTTCGCCATCGTCGCCTTCCTGGTGTGCGGCACACTGTTCGTCCTCGGCCTCTGGCCCGGGCAGAGTCTCGACTTCTCGAACCTCACCGCGAACGGCGGGTTCTTCCCGAAGGGTGTCGGCGCGATCTTCTCCGGCATCGTCATCGTGATCTTCTCGATGGTGGGCGCGGAGATCGCCACCATCGCGGCGGCGGAGTCGGCCGAACCCGAGCGGGCCATCGTCAGGGCGACGAACTCGGTCATGATCCGGATATTGGTCTTCTTCGTGGGCTCGATCTTCTTGCTGGCCGTGATCCTGCCCTGGAACTCGACGCGGCTCGGAGCCTCCCCGTATGTCAGCGCGTTCCAGGACATGGGTATCCCGGCAGCTGCCGAGATCATGAACGCCGTCGTGCTCACCGCCGTGCTGTCCTGCCTGAACTCGGGGCTTTACACCGCCTCGCGCATGCTGTTCGTGCTGGCCGACCAGGGCGCTGCCCCCCGTCGGTTGCTCAACCTCAACCGGCGCGGGGTGCCGATGGCGGCGATCCTCTCCTCGACAATCGTCGGGTACCTCTGCGTGGTCGCCGCCTACGTCTCGCCCGACACCGTCTTCCTCTTCCTGCTGAACTCCTCCGGCGCCATCATCCTGTTCGTCTACCTGCTGATCTGCGTCTCCGAGCTGGTCATGCGGAGGCAGCTCCCGCCGGAGCGGTTGCGGGTCAAGATGTGGTTCTACCCGGTCCTCACCCTGCTCACCATCGCGGCGATGCTCGCCGTCCTGGTCTCGATGGGCGTGAGCGACGACACCCGCTCGCAGTTGCTGCTCAGCCTCCTGGCCTGGGCGGTCGTGCTCGTGGCCTACTTCCTCACCCGCGGGCGCGCTCGGGTCGCGGTCCCGGAGGTCGCTCCCGCGGCCGGAGCTGTTCCGGCGCAGGCAGCGGCGTCCGCCACCGCGGAAGGGCCGCCGGTCACTCGGGTGCTCGTGGTCGCCAACGAGACCGTGCAGGCCGATGCGCTGCTGAACGAGCTGCGCGCGCTGCACGCCGAGCAGGCGGCGGAGTACTTCGTCTGCGTGCCCGCGAGCCCGCTGCACTCCGGTCAGGGGGCGGTCTGGGCTCCCAGCACCGCCATCGCCGCGGCCCACCATCGCCTCGAGACCACGCTGGGGATCCTGCGCGGCGAGGGGTTGAGCGTGGACGGCGCGATCGGCGACTACCGGCCGCTGCACGCGATGGACGAGGCCGTCTCGGACTTCCACCCCGACGTCATCGTGATCTCGACCCACCCCGAGGAGCGATCGGCCTGGCTCCGCCAGGACATCGTCGAGCAGGCGCGGAGGAGGTACTCGATCCCCGTCCGGCACATCATCTCCAGGGTCCCCGTGGAGATCTTCGGGTCCTGACCCGGCGGTTCCGGCGATCCCCCGGGCACCCCGGCTAGCTCGGTCGGGACAGCAGGGCGCGGGCGATGCCGGCGTCCACGCGATCGCCGTCCGAGACCAGGTGACCGGCCGCCGGGAGGCATGCGTCCGCGGCGTCGAGCGCCGCGGCAGCGTCTGACGTCGCACCGCGCTCGGCGGACAGGCGGGCCAGGGCGTCCAGGGTCAGCAACTCCACCTCCGGGTCGGGCGCATCGCGCGCTGCGGCCAGCACCGTGGAGAGGCGCTCGCCGGCCTGCGGTTCCCCGTCGTCGGCATCCACCACCGCCAGGACGTACTCCGCCAGCACGAGCCCCTCTCCTCCCCCTGCGGCGGCGTACCAACCGCGGGCCCAGCCCGCGCGTTCCCTGGCGGCCTGCCGGTCGCCGGCGACCCTCAGCACCCGGGCGAGGCGGGCGGCTGCGAGGGCGGCCGTCCGCAGATCACCGGTCGAGTGCGCGGTCTCGATCGATCGCTCGAGGGTTGCCACGGCGGCTGCACGTCCCCCGGACTGCTCCTGCGCGCGGCCGAGGTTCGCGAGGTGGTGGCCCTCGGCAGCCGCGAACCCGAGGCGATGCGTCGCGCCGGCGGCCTGCTCCAGGTGTGCGATGGCGTCGGCGTACCGGTGCTGCGCCTGGGCGAGGCCGCCGAGCATCCCCTCGGCATGATTCAGGGCCCACTGGTCACCGAGCGGGCGGAGCAGACGCAACGCGTCATCGCAGGCGGCGGCGCCCTGCGCCAGCCGGCCGACGGCGATCTCGGCCCATGCGGACAGCAGCCGGCAGGCGCCCTCCTCCCACTGCCGGCCCAGCTCCAGGAACTCCGCGCGGCAGCGGAGGAGCAACTCCAGGGCGTCCTGGGCCCGACCCTGCTGGCTGCGGACGAACGCGAGGTACAGGCGTGACGTGGCCTGACGTCGTGCGTCCCCGAGCTGTGCCGCCCGGTCGAGGTCGGCGGTGGCGCGATCCAGGTCCCCGCCGGAGGCTTCCAGCCAGCCGGCGAGCAGCAGCCCGCTCGAGCGGTCCATCGCCGGAGCATCGGCGGCAGCCTCGACGACGTCCCGGATGCGTTGCGCCGCATCGGGTCCCGCGCCGAGCATGGCCCAGGTCCAGCCGAACCCGACGGCGATGCGCAGGCCGGTCAGCGGGTCGTGCACCGTGGCCCAGGACAGCGCGGCGTCGAGGTTGGCGCGTTCCGTCCGCGCGAAGGCGAGGTGCTCGGGCTGGTGGGGTCCGCGGGCTCCTGCTTCCGCCTCGTCGGCGGCCGCGGCGTACCACGCCGCGTGCGCGCGGTGCGCGACGTCCTGCTCGCCGGACTCGCGCAGCCGGTCGAGGCTGAACGCCCGGACGCTGTCGAGAAGGCGGAACCGCATGTCGTCATCGACCGTCACGAGCGAGCGGTCCACCAGCCGGTCCAGGACGTCCACCGCCACCGACACCGGCACGCCCAGCGCCGAGGTAACGCCCTCCACCGCTGGGAGGGGTGCTCCGCCCGAGAAGCAGGCCAGCGCCCACAGCCCTCGCTGGTCGTCCGGGAAGAGCAGGTCATAGCTCCACGCGATCGCCGCCTGGAGCGTCCGGCGGCGCGGCTCCCGCCGGGTGGTGGGGTCGGCCAGCAGGCCGAACCGGTCCGCCAGCCGGCGCGCGATCTCCTGCACGGTCAGGACCTTCGTCCGGGCGGCGGCGAGTTCGATGGCCAGCGGCAGGCCGTCCAAACAGCGGCACACCTCCTCGACCGTCGCACTCTCGCCGCGCTCGGCCACCTGCTCCGCGAACGAGGGGCGCTGGTGCGTCGCGCGCTGAGTGAAGAGGGTGACCGAGTCCGCGAGGCCCAGCGGTTCGACGATCCGGACCACCTCGCCGTCCGTACCCAGCGGGAGCTGGCTGGTGGCCAGGACGCGCAACGTCGGCGACGCCTTGAGCATGAGGTCGAGCGGCTCACGCAGCAGCGTCACCAGGTGCTCGCAGTTGTCGAGCACGAGCAGGAGATCCGCACCCCGCAACCGGTCCAGGACGATCGGCTCGCTCGCCTCGCTGACGCCGAACGCCTCGCCGACGCTCTGCCAGACGGAGGCGCTGCTCCGTGCGGCCTCCAGGCGGGCCAGCCAGGCGCCGTCCGCGAACCGCGTCCCGCGCGCGACCTCGACCGCGAGCCGGGTCTTGCCGACACCGGCCGGCCCGGCGAGCGTCACCAGGCGTTCCCGGTCGACGACCGCGAGGACGTCGGTGACTTCCGCGGTGCGGCCGACCAGAGGCGCCGAGAGCCCGGGCAGATTCCCGGCCGACGGCCCTGGCGAGCGCCGGGCGCCGGCCAGGGCGGCGTCCTGGGCGAGCACACGCGCCTCGAGCGCGCGCAGCTCCGGTCCAGGGTCGAGGCCGAGCTCCTCGCCGACGTGCTGCCGGATCCGCTGGTACGCGGCGAGCGCGTCCGCCTGGCGCCCGGCGCGGTACAGCGCGGTGATCAGCAGGGCCCAGAGACCCTCGCGCAGCGGGTGGGCATCCACCAGGGACTCCAACTCGCCGACCACCTCGCCGGCGGCACCGAGCTCGAGCCGCGCCGCGAGGTTGTCCTCGGCCAGCTGCAGGCGTGCCTCCTCCATGCGGGTCCGGTACGGCGCGAGCCACTCGCCCTCACCGGCACCCGGCAGGAGCTCGCCGCGGAACAGCGCCAGCGCGGTGGCGGACGCGTCGCGCGCCGCCCGCGTGTCCCCGGCCGAGCGCAGGGCCGCGACCGACTCGGCCAGGCGGAGTACCTGCAGCGCGTCCACGGAGTCGGGGTCGACCAGCAGGGTGTAGCCGGTGCTGCCGCCCTTCACCAGACCGGGGTCGCCGAGCGCTCGCCGCAGTTGGGACACCTTGGACTGCAAGGTGTTCCGGGCGACGCCCGCGGCCTGCCCGGACCACAGGTCCTCGATCAACCGCTCGGTCCGCACCTGCACCCCGGCGTCCAGGGCCAGCCGGACCAGAACCTCCGTGGTCTTGCCGGCGGGCACGGTCAGGAGGGCCTCGTCCCGGCGGAGCTCGACCGGGCCCAGCACGGCGATCCTGAGCACGGTCGATCATAGGCAGCGCCGTCAGGCCGCCGTCAGCCGAGCGTCAGCGCCCCCCCGCAGGGTTGCGGCATGACATCGCCCGAGGTCGACCCGCTCCTGCGGGAGCTGCTGGCTCGAGCGTCGTCGGCCCCGACGACGCGGGATCGCCAGCTCGTGGCCATCGTCACCGCCTACCTCGACGGCGACCACGACCGCCTGGACGTCCTCGCCAGGGAGCACCTCGTGGACCACCCGGACGACGTGCTCGCCTCCTGGATCGTCTCCCTCGCCCGCTCGCAACAGCACCCCGGACCGCAGCCCGGGCCGCACACCGGACAGCACAAGGAGAGGCCATGAATCGCAAGCTGACCGCGGCCCTGCTGGTCGCCGCCGCCGTCCTGACCAACGTCGCATTCCTCGCGCTCGGGTCGGTGTTCGACTACCCGGACGTCCTGCAGGAGCCCGTGGACGACATTCTCGCCGCCTTCCGCGACAACCAGGCCACCGTGACGTTCTGGTTCACCGTGCTCGCGCTGTCCGCGGCCCTGTTCGCTCCCATCGCTGTGGGCGTGGGGCGGCTGTCGGCACACCGGGCCATGCGCGTGGCGGTCCCGGTGGGCATCGCCGCCGCCGTCGTCCAGGTGATCGGCCTCGCTCGGTGGCCCCTCCTGGTGCCGGGTTTCGCGGCGGACGCCGCCAGCACGGACCCGGCCGTGGCCCGCGCAGGGCGCGACCACTTCGAGACGGCACACAACCTGCTGGGTCACCTGGTGGGCGAGACCTTCGGGTACATCCTCACCGCCGCGTGGACACTGCTGGTCCTGGTCGCGCTGGACCGGGTGATCGCCGGCCGCTGGTTCACGGTGCTCGGCGGCGTCTCGGCCGTGCTCATCCTGACCGGCGTATTCTCGCCGCTGGCCCTGCCGGGTGTGGACCTTGCCAACTTCATCGGCTACGTGCTGTGGAGCGCCTGGCTGATCGCGTTCGCCGTCGTGCTTGTTCGCCGGCCCCGCGTCACGTCGACCCAGCCGGCCCCCTCCGGCGTCGGGAGTTGAGCCCGATGAGCGTCCGGCACGTCATCTTCGGAACCGGCGCGATCGGCCTGGCCACCCTCGATGCGCTGCGCCGGCGTGGCGAGTCCGTGCGGTTGGTCAATCGATCCGGTTCTGCGCCGGTCCCGGACGACGTCGAGGTGGTCGGTGGGGACGCGTCCGATCCGCGCTTCACCACCGCTGTCACAGCGGGCGCCGCCGTGGTCTACCAGGCGCTGAACCCGCCGTACTCGCGCTGGGCGCAGGAGTTCCCGAGCCTGCAGGAGGCGGTCCTGGCCGCGGCCGAGAGTACGGGCGCGCGGCTGGTCAGCCTGGAGAACGTCTACATGTACGGGCGGCCCGGCGGCCACTCCCTGACCGAGACGCACGACTACGCGGCCCACACCACGAAGGGGCGTGTGCGCGCCGAGATGGCGGAGGAGCTGCTGGCCGCCCACAACGCCGGCCGGGTCGAAGTCGCCGTCGGGCGTGCCTCGGACTACTTCGGACCGCGCGGCGGCGCGCAGTCCAACCTCGGCGACCGCGTGATGCGGGCCGCCCTCGCCGGTTCGACGGCCAGGGTGCTCGGCGACCCGGACCAACCACACACCTACACCTACATTCCCGACATCGGCGAAGGTCTGGCGGTCCTGGGCGAGCAGGCGGACGCCGCCGGTCAGGTCTGGCACCTGCCGAACGACCCCGCCACCCGGACGACGCGCCAACTGGTCTCCACGGTGTACACGCTCGCCGGATCGGTCCCTCGAGTGCGCCAGGTTTCCCCGTGGATGCTGCGGCTGGCCGGGCTCCGCAACCCCGACATCCGGGCGGTACTGGAGATGGGCTACCTGTTCGAGGAGCCGTTCGTCGTGGACAGCAGCAAGATCGCGGACAAGCTCGGCCTGCGCGCCACGCCCCTGGATCTGGCTCTGGCAGAAACTCTGGCCGCCTATCGAGGCGATCCGCGAGGCTGACTTCCGTCGCCCGGTGGTCCGCCGTCGTCCGGGTCGGGGTTGCGGTGCTGCGGGGCTTCCCAGCGCAGCCGGAGTTGGTGGCCGAGTCGTCGGGCTTGGTCGGCCGCCAGATGGGCGAGGTTGCGCAGGGGTTGTCGGTGTCGGTCGATCCAGGTGGGTGGTCGCACCCAGGGCACCCCGTCCCGGATCAGGATCTCCCATAGTCCGGAGTGCACCGCGGTGTGGTGGTGCCCGCACAGCAACGCCAAGTTCCCGATGTCCGTCGCGCCGCCGTGCCGGTACCAGACCACGTGGTGGGCCTCGCACATCCCGGGGGGGCGGTGCATCCGGGGATCACGCAGCCGCGGTCCCGGGCGGCCAGCGCCCGGCGTTGCGCGCCGGAGGCCAGCCGGGTGGCACGTCCGAGGTTGAGGACGGCGCCGTCGGGGGCGAGCAGCACCCGGGACAGGATCGCGTCGCAGGAGATCCGGCCGAGGGTGCCGGGGCTGATCGGCCCGGTCTGCACGCACTGCGCCCACCCCGCCGCCTCAGTCGGCTCACCTTTCGCCGCGGCGATCTGGTCGGGGATGGCCACGACCAGCACGTGCGCCGGTTCACCGCCCGACTCCGGTGCACCGGTCAGGGCGTGGCGGGCGATCGCGGTCAGCGCGTCGGCGTAGCGCTGTGGCCGGGTCCGGTCGTCCCCGAGCAGCGCCGGTTGCCCGTCCTCACCCTCGACCGGGGTCTGCGGGCCGGGTGCGGCGTAGGCGTCCAGGGCGGCCTTCACGCTCGCCGCGGCGGCCGGGTCCAGTTGGAACCGGCCGACCAGCATCCCGGTGGCATCCACCACGCAGTGCAGGCTCCGGCGTTCGTAGGCGGCCGGGTCGAACCGATCCGACCCGTCCGGGTCCAGGGTGGCCAGCACCTGCCTCGCCAGCCGGTCGGTCGCGTACGGGGGCAGGACCTTGGACTGCTCGGTCAAGAACGCGTCCACCCGCTCCGCCCCACCGACCCCGTCCTCGTCCACGGCTGGAAAGCCGCCCTCGGCACCCTCGCCCTGACCTACCCTGACCGCCTCGAGCCCCACCTCACCTAACCCACCCATTGATCAACTTACACAGAAATCTTGACAGGCCCCCGGTCGGCGGCCTCGGCCGGCCGGTCGCTGATCATCACCCGGTCGCGGATCAAACCCCGTCGATCGGCCAGCTCCCGCCGCCGCGGCTTGCGCACCGCCCGCCCGGTCCGCAGACAGACCGCCAGCTCCC
>JBKPQU010000328.1:0-8375 GCA_046734255.1 Actinomycetota bacterium | reverse complement strand
GTCCAGCCCCACCGACGTGGACACGGCGATGGACAACGCCGCCGAGGATCTGCTGCGGGAGGTGCTCACCACCGCCCGGCCGGGGGACGGGGTGCTGGGGGAGGAGCGCGGGCTGCTGCCCGGCAGCACCGGCCTGATCTGGGTGGTCGACCCGATCGACGGCACGGTGAACTACCTCTACGGCATCGCCACCTACGCGGTGAGCGTCGCCGCCGTGCGCGGCGATCCCACCGTGCCGGGCGCCTGGACGCCGATCGCGGGCTGCGTGCACAACCCCGAAACCGGGCAGACCTGGACGGCGTCCGCCGGCCGGGGCGCCTGGCTGGACGGCCGGTCCCTGCAGCTCGGAGTTCCGCCGCCGCTGGACAGGGCGCTGGTCGCCACCGGCTTCGGATACCGGCCCGGCCGGCGCAGCGGCCAGGCCCGGGTGCTGGCCCGGCTGCTCCCGCAGATCCGCGACATCCGGCGGCAGGGCTCGGCCGCGATCGACCTGTGCCAGGTCGCCTCCGGGAACGTCGACGCCTACTACGAGCGGGGAGTGCACGCCTGGGACGTGGCGGCGGCCATGCTCGTGGTCACCGAGGCGGGTGGCCGGGTCAGCGGGCTCGGGGGCAGGGCGCCGTCCCCGGACATGGTCGTGGCCGCGGCCGATCCGCTGTGCACGTCGCTGGCCGACGCGCTGCTGGCGGCCGGCGCCGAGGACGACGACCCGGAGGAGCCGCAGAGCACGTAGCGATGACCTAACTAATAGGTAAGTAATAGGAACGGTAAGAGGGAACGGGCTCAGGCCGCGGGTTCGCCGGCGCCGAGTGCCTCGGGGGCGTCCAGCACCACGTGGTGGTCGGTGGCGATCCGGGTCAGCGACTCCAGCTCGCCGAGGAGGACCTCGATCAGATACTCGTCGCCGTCCTGCCGGGCGGCGGCCAGGCGCTCCCGGGTGCTGGCCATGCTTGCACGGATCTCGGTACCGAAGTCGGTCACGGGATGGCACCCCCAGCTCGTCGGGGTTCGGCGGGTGGACGGCACCGCGGGAGTGCTGGCTGCGGTGAGCAGACCCTATGGCAACGGACCTGGTCGCGCGAGGGGCCGGCGGCTGCGTGGCCACGTGGCGTGGATCCGCCGGGATCGCGAAGGGACCTGTGCAGGAACGGACGATCCGTGGTATCTGGTAGACGTACTGTCACTTCCGCCCCTTTTCTCCCCTCTTTCCCATCGACGCCGGACACGCCGTCCAAAGACCTCGCGCGGAGGCGTGCCTTAGTGCACAATCCCTCCGCGCCAAGGGCACAAATCCGCCTCCCGATGCGTTACCGCCTCACCCGGGGTGGCATACCATCCCGGGTTCGACGGATCGACCGCCACCCGGCTCGTTCGCCACCGCGACACGGCCACTGACCGCACGACACCAATCCGGAGACCCCGATGGCCACCGATTACGACGCACCGCGCAAGACAGACGACGATCTCAACGAGGACTCCATCGAGGAACTCAAGGCCCGGCGGGTGGACAAGGTCTCCGGTGCGGTCGACGAGGACGAGAGCGATGCCGCCGAGGGTTTCGAGCTGCCCGGCGCGGACCTGTCGAACGAGGAGCTATCGGTCCGAGTCCTCCCGCGGCAGGCGGATGAGTTCACCTGCTCGCGCTGCTTCCTCGTGCACCACCGCAGCCAGCTGGCCGGCGACATCGGCGGCCAGCCGGTGTGCAAGGAGTGCGCCGCTTGATCCCTGTCTCCCGCCCCGTGCTCAGCCGGGCGTCGCGGCGGCGGCGCTGATCGCTGCGGCGAGCTCCTCAGGGCGGCGGCTGGAGACCAGCCAGTACGGCGTCGGGTCCTCGGCGTCCCGCAGCTCCACCAGCACCCCGGTTGCGATCCATCCCCGCAGGCACAGGTAGGCCCGTGCGTCCAGATTCGGACCGCGGGCCTGCCGCATCCGCTCCGCGTCGAGCACCTCCACCCGTCCCAGCAGCCGGACCGGCACGCGGGCCCGGTGGGCGACGAACATGCCGTCCGCCACCGCCACCAGCGGCGTACCCCGGACCAGCAGCACGACCAGCAGCACACCCACGACGGCGGCGGAGACCACGGCGATCGTCCCGCCCAGCGGTGCGGTGGCCAGGCCGGCCATCGCCGCGATCCCGGCGACGGACGCCCAGATCCACGGTGCCGGCGACAGCCGCTCCCGGAATGCCGCGGCACCGCCCGGTTCGGGGCTCGGGTCGGGGCCGGGCGCAGGTGCAGTCACGCGCGAAGCCTGCCACGCGGCCGCCGTCCGCCGCCCGGCTACCCTTTCCTCTCGTGAGCCCGCGCCCTGGCCGTCGTCCCCGGGAGTGTCGGCGGTGACCGATCCCGATCAGGCCGACGTGGACGTGTTGCTGCTGCGGCTCGACCCCGGGCTGCCTGTCCCCGGCTATGCGCACCCCGGAGACGCCGGGGTCGACCTGACGACGTCGGTCGCCGTCACGCTCGAACCGGGGGAGCGCGCGACGGTGCCGACCGGGGTGGCGTTGGCCCTGCCCGAGGGGTATGCCGGGTTCGTGCATCCCCGCTCCGGACTGGCCGCGCGCTGCGGTCTCACGCTGGTCAACGCTCCGGGTACGGTGGACGCCGGCTACCGCGGGGAGATCAAGGTCACGCTGCTCAACACCGATCGGCACCGCCCGGTGCGGCTCGAGCGCGGGGACCGGGTGGCGCAGCTGGTCGTCCAGCGCGTCGCGAGGGTCCGGCTGGTCGAGGTCGACCGGCTGCCGGCTTCGGCGCGCGGCGGCGACGGGTTCGGCTCCACCGGCGGCTTCGTCGACGTGGCCTCGCCGCCGGAGGCCGCCAGGGCGGACACTGGGAGCATCGCCGGGACGGTCCGGCAGGGGGAGGTGTCGTGAGCTGGTTTCGCCGCGGGCGAGGCGGGAGCGGAGGGCAGGAGCCCGACGCCGAGCCTGGCGACGACCTGACCGGCATCGTGGACGAGGCCGACGAGGCCGACGCAGAGGACGAGGACGAGCTGGACGCCGCCGCGGACGAGGACGACTTCGACCGGGTCGGCGGGCCCTGGGACGTCGAAGAGGTCGACGGACAGGCCGAGCGGCTGGACCTCGGCGGGATCTGGCTGCCGCATGCGGAACAGCTCGAGGTGCGCCTGGACATGGACGAGCAGTCCGGGCTGGTCACCGCCGCGACCGTCGTGCTCGGCGGTTCGGCCGTCCAGCTCCAGGCGTTCGCCGCTCCCCGGTCGGCGGGGATCTGGGACGAGATCCGGGAGGAGATCGCCGCCGGGATCACCCGCCAGGGTGGGACCGCCGACACGGTGCGCGGGACGTTCGGCCGGGAGCTCCTGGCGCAGATCCCGGTGCGCAGCCCGGACGGCCGGGCCACGCTGCAGACCACGCGGTTCATCGGGGTCGACGGCCCGCGCTGGTTCCTCCGCGCGGTGTTCCACGGCCCGGCCGCCTACCAGCCCGAGGCCGCGCAGGCGCTGGAGGATCTGGTCCGCGGGGTGGTGGTGGTCCGCGGCGCGGACGCCATGGCACCCCGGGACCTCCTGCCGCTCCGGCTTCCCGAGCAGGCTCGACAGGCCCTCGACCAGGGGGCTGAGGAGGCCGAGGAGGAGACGCCGCAGCGGGACCCGCTCCGGCCGTTCGAGCGCGGACCGGAGATCACCGAGGTCCGCTGATCCGCCCGGCGGAACAGAGGCCGGGCGTCCGACCGTTAACCTGGGACCATGTCTGCCCCATCCGGCCCGGCGCCCGAGGACCAGGACCAGCGCCAGCGCGGGGGCCTGCTGTCCCGGCTGTCTCGGTGGGCCGCGCCCCAGGAAGAGGTCCACGCCGAGCAGGAGCAGCTGGCGGCGGCCAAGCTCGGCGGGACGCCCGTCGCACGGTTGGCGCTCCGCAGGCGTGCAACGGTCTGCGGCACGCTGCGGTCGGTCACCCTGCGCCCCCGGGCCGGCGTGCCCGCGTTGGTGGCCGAGCTGTACGACGGCACCGGCACCGTGGGATTGATCTGGCTGGGTCGCCGCCAGATCGCCGGGATCGAGCCGGGCCGGCGGATGCGCGTCTACGGCCGGGTGACCGAGAGCGAGGGGCGAAAGGTCCTGTTCAACCCCCGCTACGAGCTCATGCCGCCCGCCGGTGGCTGACCCGCGGCCGGCCGCCAACGCGGGGCTCGCCCAGGCCGCCGCCACCCGGTTCTCGATGGCGGCGAGCATCGGGGGAGCCTGGGGCCTGGCCGAGTCCGTTGTCCCGCTGACCGTGTTCTCCGTCGTCTACGGGTTCTCCCGCGACCTGCGCTGGTCCCTGGTCGCGGCTCTGGTCCCGTCGACCGCGATGGCCGTGCGCCGGCTGCTGCTCCGGCAACCACTGACCCAGGCGCTGTCCGGGTTGTTCGGTGTGGGCCTGGGCGCGTTCCTCGCCGTCCGCAGCGGCCGGGCCGAGGACTTCTTCCTGCCCTCGATCCTGAAGAACACCGGTTTCGCGGCGGCGTACGCCGTCTCCGCCCTCGTCCGCTGGCCGGTGGTCGGGCTCATGATCGGGCCGGTGCTGGGCGAGTGGTGGGCCTGGCGCGAGGTCCCCGAACGCCGCCGCGCCTACGCGCGGGTGACCTGGCTCTGGGTCGGGGTCTTCGTCCTGCGCCTGGCCGTGCAGGTGCCGCTGTACCTGGCCGGCGAGGCCGCGGTGCTCGGCGCGGCGAACGTGCCACTGGGCCTGCCGCTGTTCGGGCTCGCGGTGTGGCTGTCCTGGCTGATGCTTCGCCGGGTGCCGGTGGTCACCGGCGCCGAGCCTCCCGCCTGGCTGCAGGCCCTCGGGCTCGGCACCGTCGAGACCACCGACGAGCGGCCGGAGGACGGCGTCGCGAACGAGCCGGCACCGCCGGTCTCCCGTCCGAGCGAGGGCTGAGGGCCCGCCGTCCCCGCCTCAGGGGGTGAGGAGCTGGTGCAGCTCCTCCTCGCTGTCCGGGACGGTGACGAACAGCAGCTCGTCGTGGGGCTCCAGCGCGTCGTCCCGGCTCGGCGCGATCGGCCGCTGTCCGCGGATGATCCCGACCAGCACGGTGTCCGCGGGCCATTCGATGTCCCCGACGCGGGTCCCGGCCAGCGGCGAGTCGTCCGGCAGCGTGAGCTCGACCATGTTGGCGTGGCCCTGCTGGAAGGTGAAGATCCGGACCAGGTCGCCGACCGAGACGGCCTCCTCGATCAGCGCAGTCATCAGCCGGGGGGTGGACACCGCGACGTCGACGCCCCATGCCTCGTCGAACATCCACTCGTTGGAGGGGGTGTTCACCCGGGCGACGGTCCGCGGCACGCCGAACTCCGTCTTGGCCAGCAGCGAGACGACCAGGTTGACCTTGTCGTCGCCGCTGGAGGCGACCACGACGTCGCAGTCGGCCAGCCCGGCCTCCTCCAGCGAGGCCATCTCGCAGGCGTCCGCGAGCAGCCATTCGGCGTTCGGCACGCTGGACACCTTGATCGCGTTGGGTTCCTTGTCGATCAGCAGGACCTGGTGGCCGTTGGCCAGCAGCTCGCGGGCGATCGAGCGCCCGACCATGCCCGCGCCGGCGATCACGACGCGCATCAGTGCCCTGCCGGCGGCGCGCCCAGCACGGTCTCGACCGCCGGGGCGTCGTCGTCGCGGAGGACCGCGTGCACGAGGTCGCCCTCCTGGTAGACGGTGTCCGGGCCGGGGATCAGGCCCTCGCCCAACCGGGTCAGGTAGGCCACCCGGCAGCCGCTGGCGACCTCCAGATCGACCATGCGATGCCCGATCCAGCCCTGGTGCACGTAGACCTGGGCCAGCACCAGCGTGCCGGAGGCGTCGCGGTACTCCGGCGCGGCGCCGCTGGGCAGCAGCCGCCGGTAGACCTGGTCGGCGGTCCAGCGCACGGTGGCCACGGTCGGGATGCCGAGTCGCTGGTAGACCTCGGCGCGCCCCGGGTCGTAGATCCGGGCGACGACGTTCGACACGCCGAACGTCTCCCGGGCCACCCGGGCGGCCAGGATGTTGGAGTTGTCCCCGCTGCTGACCGCGGCGAAGGCGTACGCCTCGGAGATCCCGGCCTCGGTCAGCGTCTCCCGGTCGAAGCCGGGGCCGACCACCCGGCGACCCTCGAAGTGCGAGCCGAGCCGCCGGAAGGAGTCGGAGTTCTGGTCGATGACCGCGACGCTGTGGCCCCGGTCCTCCACCATGTGCGCGAGGGTGGACCCGGTGCGCCCGCAGCCCATGATCACGAAATGCACTTGTCCCTGCCCGGTTCGCCCCACAGCACAGTGGTCACAGAACTGAGACGGTACACGCTGCGCCCTGAAGAGCGGGGATGGGTGACCGACCTACGATGAGTGGTCGTGGTGTCCATTCCCGACGCGATCAAGCGCGTGCTGGTCGGGCGCCCGGTTCGCAGCGAGCGCCTGCACGAGACGCTGCTCTCGAAGCGCATCGCGCTGCCGGTGTTCGCATCCGACGCGCTGTCCTCGGTCGCGTATGCCCCGGATGAGGTCTTCCTCACCCTGGCGCTGGCCGGGGTGGCCGCCTATGCCTTCTCGCCCCTGATCGGGCTCGCGGTGGCGTTCGTCATGCTGATCGTCGTCGCCTCGTACCGGCAGAACGTGCACGCCTACCCCTCCGGCGGCGGCGACTACGAGGTGGCGACCACGAACCTCGGCCCGCGGGCCGGGCTCACCGTCGCGAGCGCGCTGCTCGTGGACTACGTGCTGACCGTCGCGGTGTCGGTGTCCTCCGGTGCGCAGTACGCCGCCTCGGCCATCCCGATCCTGCGCGGGCGGGAGGCCGGGTTCGCGGTGGCGGTCGTCCTGATCCTGATGACGATGAACCTGCGCGGCGTCCGGGAGTCGGGCACCGCGTTCGCCCTGCCGACGTACGCCTTCATGGTCTCGATCATCGGGATGTCGCTGTTCGGCTTCTTCAAGTACTTCGTCGGCGACCTGCCGATGACCGCCAGCGCCGACCTGGAGATCGTGCCGCAGTCGCAGTTCGCCCAGGGGCTGACCGGGGTCGCCTGGGGCTTCCTGCTGCTGCGGGCGTTCTCCTCCGGCTGCGCCGCGCTGACCGGCGTCGAGGCGATCAGCAACGGCGTGCCCGCGTTCAAGGTGCCCAAGAGCAAGAACGCCGCGACCACACTGGCCGCGCTCGGCGGGATCTCGGTCACGATGCTGATGAGCATCATCGTGCTGGCCAACCTGATGCACCTGCGCTACGCCGCCGACCCGGCGACGGAGTTGCTGCGTGACGGCAAGCCCGTGGGGCCCGACTACGTCCAGGCCCCGGTGATCGGGCAGATCGCCCAGGCGCTGTTCGGCGGCTTCCCGCCGGCGTTCTACGTCGTCGCGCTGACCACCGGGCTGATCCTCGTGCTCGCGGCGAACACCGCGTTCAACGGGTTCCCGGTGCTCGGCTCCGTGCTCGCCCGCGACGACCTGCTGCCGCGCCAGCTGCACACCCGCGGCGACCGGCTGGCGTTCAGCAACGGGATCATCTTCCTGGCCACCGCCGCCTGCGCGCTGATCGTCGCCTTCGACGCCGAGGTCACCCGGCTGATCCAGCTGTACATCGTGGGCGTGTTCATCTCGTTCACGCTCAGCCAGACCGGGATGGTCCGGCACTGGACCCGGCTGCTGCGGACCGAGGTGGACCCCGCGCGCAGGCGCCGGATGCACCGTTCGCGGGTGATCAACGCCATCGGCCTGACGATCACCGGGTCGGTCCTGGTCGTGGTCCTGATCACCAAGTTCGCCCGGGGCGCCTGGCTCGCCCTGCTGGCGATGCTCCTCCTGTACCTGTTGATGGTGGCGATCCGCCGGCACTACAACTCGGTGCGTCGCGAGCTGGAGGTCGAGACCGAGACCACGCAGGGACGGGTGCTCCCGTCGCGGGTGCACGCGATCGTGCTGGTCTCCAAGATCCACAAGCCGACGCTGCGGGCGCTGGCCTACGCCCGCGCGTCCCGCCCATCGGTGCTGGAGGCGGTCACCGTCGTCGTCGACCCCGAGGAGACCAAGCGGCTGCAGGACGAGTGGGACCGACGGGACATCCCTGTTCCGCTGCGCGCCCTGGACTCGCCCTACCGGGAGGTCACCCGGCCCGTCGTGGACTACGTGCGCAGCATCCGCAGCGACAGCCCGCGCGACCTGGTCGTGGTCTTCGTGCCGGAGTACGTCGTCGGCCACTGGTGGGAGCAGCTGCTGCACAACCAGAGCGCGCTGCGGCTGAAGAGCCGCCTGCACTTCATCCCCGGGGTGACGGTGGCCAGCGTGCCGTGGCAGCTGGCGTCGTCCGAGGCTCTGCAGGACCGGATCGATCACGCCGGGCCGGGCGCCGCGCGCCGCGGCGCGGGGCCGGGGGTGCCGGTCGGCACCGTGCGCGTTCCCTCTCCGGG
>JBKPQU010000327.1:0-19904 GCA_046734255.1 Actinomycetota bacterium | reverse complement strand
GGTGGGTGCGGCGGACCGAGATCGACGCCGGCGCTCGTCCGGGGACCACGAGTGAGGAGGCCGCCGAGATCCGCCGGTTGAGGCGTGAGAACGCCGAGTTGCGCCGCACGAATGGGATCCTGCGGGCGGCGGCGGGTTTCTTCGCGGCCGAACTCGACCGGCCACACCAGATCTCGTGAGGTTCATCGCCGGCCACGCCGCCAAGACCACGGCGGATGGGCTGGGTTGGGGGGTCGAGCCCCGATCTGCGCCGCCTTGACCGAGCAGGGCAGGCCGATCGCCCCCAGCACCTACTACGAGCACCAGACCAGAGCCCGGCTCGGGCCGATTGCCGGGCAGGCCCGCGACCAGGCGCTGATGGCCGAGATCCAGCGTGTGTGGAAGGCCAACTACCCAACTACCGCGTTTACGGTGCCCACAAGGTGTGGCTGGCGCTGAACCGGGAGGGCCACTCGGTGGCCCGTTGCACCGTCGAACGGTTGATGCGGGCGATGGGCCTGGAAGCTGCCCGCCGGGGTGGGAAGAAGCGTCGCAGGACGGTGCCGGACCCGGCTGCGGCCCGGCCCGCGGACCTGGTCCACCGCCGGTTCAGCCCGGCCCGCCCGGACCGGCTGTGGGTGGCCGACTTCACCTACTGCCCGACGTGGTCCGGGATGGTCTATGTCGCCTTCGTCATCGACGCCTACTCCCGGCGGATCCTGGGCTGGCGAGCCGCCACCAGCATGCGCACCGACCTGGTCCTGGACGCCCTGGAGATGGCGATCTGGACCCGCTCCCGGCAGGGCATTCCCGACCCGACCGCCCTGGTCCACCACACCGACGCCGGCAGCCAGTACACCTCGATCGCGTTCACGAAACGCCTCGCCGCAGCCGGCGCCGCGCCCAGCGTCGGGTCGGTCGGAGACGCCTACGACAACGCGCTGGCCGAGTCCGGGACCGCACCAGGCGTGGGAGGTTCTCGCTCCCCCGGCGCCGGGGAGGTCAACGCCTGGTAGAGCTCGGGGCGACGGTCGGCAAGGTAGGTGTTGATGCTGCGTGAGGCTGCCATCCGCCCGCGGTCGAGCTCGCCAACGATCACGCCCTCGCCTCGGCCGGCGCGGGCCGCATCCGCGCCATCGGGAGCGGCGATGCAGCTCAACCCGCAGTAGTGGATCTGCCCCTCACTGCCGCAGTAGTTCGCGTAGGCCAGGTAGACCTGGTTTTCGAAGGCGCGCGCCGGCACGATCGTGGTGGCCACCACGTCGTAGGGAATCATGTTCGCGGTCGGGGCCAGAATGAGATCCGCTCCGGCGAGCGCGAGCCGGCGGGTGTTCTCCGGGAACTCCACGTCATAGCAGATCAACATCCCGAGCCGCCAACCGCCGAAGTCGATCACCGGGGACGGCTCAGCGGAGGCCGAGAACATGGAACGGTCCAGCTCGCCGAACAGGTGTGTCTTGCGGTAGTTCCCAAGGCTGGCGTCCGCGCGGACCAGCTGCACGGCGTTGTAGATTGCGCCATCGGCGCCCAATTCCGGATAGCCGTACAGGATTGCCAGCTGAGACTCGCGGGCGATGTGCATGACTGCCTGCGCCGAGGCGCCGTTGCGCGCCTCCGCCAACCGGTGAACGGCCGCGCTGCCGATGTTGTAACCGGTCAGGAACATCTCCGGGCAGAGCAGCAGATCCGCCCCTCGCACCGCTGCATCGCCGGCCGCGCAAGCCAGCCGGTCCAGGTTCGCCGCAATCTGCATCGGTCGGGATTCGCACTGGTAGATGGCAACGCGCATGATCGGACCTCGATCCTCGCTCAGCCGGACGGCTCAGTCGGACAACTCGATCGGGCCGATGTCGGCGAACACGTCACCGGGCCCGGGGTTATCCGGGTGCGTGCCACCTCCGAAGTGATGCATGATGCCCCAGACGGCGTTCAGTGCGGTTTGCACGGCGCCCTCCACCCATGCCGGCGTCCACGAGACGTCATCCCCGGCAAGGAAAATGCCTCGTTCCGCCACCGGAAAGTCGTCCTGCATGAAGTGGGCGTACATCCGCTGATTGAGGCGGTAGTGCCCCGGAAGTGCGCCCTTGAACGCGCCGAGGAAGTGCGCGTCTGCCTCCCAGGACACGGTGATGGGATCGCCAATGATGTGGCTTGCGACATCGACATCGGGGTAGATCTTCTTCAACACGTCCAGGGCGAGCCGGACCCGGCGCTCGACAGAGTAGGGCAACATCTTCATCGCATCGCTCATCCACGAGTACGTCAGGCAGATCACGCCCGGCTGATCGTCCCCGTTGTCGAACAGGTACGTACCGCGGGTCAGGCGGTCGGTCAACGTCATGCTCATCACGTCCCGACCGGTGCGCGGGTCCTTGTCCTTCCAGAACGGGCGGTCGACCATGACGAAGGTCTTGGACGACTGCATGTAACGCGTTCGATCCAGCGCCGTCCACATCTTCTGCGAGAACAGGCTCTCTTCGCATTCGATCTGCGTGGTGAGCAGCCAGGTCTGACAGGTCGTGAGCACCGCTGGGTAGTGGCGGGTGTAGCCCCAGGTATCGGTGAGGGCGAAGCCGCCGTCACCATCACGTGCGATCCGCGCGACTCCGGATTTCGGCGCGCCGGAATGCAGCGAGCTCAGTGTGGTACCTACCGGCCAGTGGGCAAGGTGGGACGGCGCGTGGTCCCAGAGCCCGCGGGGCACCTGCTCGACGCCGCCGACCACTAAGCGTTGGTCCTCATCACAGTTGGTCATCACGACGCGGAAGATTTCGAGCATCGAATTCGGGAAGTCGGAGTCCCAGCCGCCGGTGCCGAAGCCGACCTGGCCGAACACCTCTCGGTGGTGGAACGACAACGTCGAGAACGCCTCTGAGGTCGCAACGAAGTCATAGAACGTCCGGTCATCCCAGAGCGGCACAAGCTCATTCCACAGGGATTTCAGGGTCGCGATATCACGCGCCCGGATCGCCTCCTGGATCTTGGTAAACGACACGCTCTCCAGCGCCTCGGCCCAGGCGGCGGCGACTTCCCCGAACACCGAGGGCAAGGTGTCGAGCCGCTCTGCGTAGTGCGTCGCACCCTCGAGATCGATCACGGTGCTGCCCGCTGCGGGGGTCAGCGGGTTGGGGAACGGCTGCGTCTGCAACCCGAGCAGGTTGACGTAGTGATAGAACGCGGTGGACGACACGGGAAAGCGCATTCCGCCGAGCTCGGCGATCACTCCGACCGGGGCCCCCTCGAACTGTTGCGAGCGCAGCCGCCCGCCCAGCTGTGAGGCCTCGTGGACCACCGGCCTGAGACCGAGCCTCATCAGCTCGTATGCGGCGATCAGACCGGAGATGCCGGCCCCGACGACGGCGACCTCCTCACCGTGACGCTCCGCCGGGATCGATCCCAGCCCGACAGGGTGCTCGATCCAGTCGTCGAACGCGAATGGGAAGTCCGGCCCGAAAATGGTGACCGGCCGCTGTCCACCCCCCGCCTCGTCGTGGCGACCTAGGGTCATCGGCACACCTCTTCGGTTTCGCGGCGGGACGCGGGCGGAAGGACCGCCGGCCAGGTCCGGACGGAGGGCATCCCTCCGGGGTCGGTGTCGTTCTCGCTTGCTCGACCAGGTTCGCACGAAACTCCGCGGGCGGACCCGCCCACCGGAGGGCGCTTGCTTGCCGTCGATCGGGTTCCCGCCGCACTGAGGCATCAGCGACCGGCCCCGGAACAGGCGCCGCCGGTCAACCGGAGGGCGGCCGAGGGCCTGTCTGCCGATGCCTGACCTTGCCCGGTCCAGCTGAGGTGTGCCAGTAGTAGACGGCAACCAGCATCCGCTGGGCCGATGCACGTCCAGCCTGGCCGGGCCCGGCGTGCCCCGGCGCCTCCGCCTGCTCCACACGCTCTGCCGAGGTGAGCGATGAACTCTGACTTTCCCGTCGTGCTGATCGACTCAGCCGCGGCCGACACGTCGTCCGGATCCGGGCTCGGCGAACTGGCCGAGGCCCTCGGCCGGCTGCACATCACCACACGGATCGTCGCAGCGCGTGACGGCGATGTCCGCGCGCTCGAGGGACGGGCGACGAACACCAGTGCGTTCGTCTACTCCACGGTGGGGATGCCGGCGGCGGCCGCTGGAACCGGATCAAGGGCGGCGGCTGATGCCTTCGTCGCGTTCGTCACCGCGGTGCGCCGGAGGAACGCCACTGTGCCGATCTACCTCTTCGGGGAGAGGCTGGATGCCAGGTCGCTGCCCACGGAGGTGCTCAAGGACCTCCGAGGGTTCATCAACGCCTTCGAGGACACGCCGGAGTTCGTCGCCGGCAGCGTGGCGCGGGCGGCGCAGGCTTACCTCAACGAGCTGCCGCCGCCGTTCTTCCGCGCCCTGCGCTCGTACGCGCTTGGTGCCGCCGACACCTGGCACGCACCGGGTCACTCGGGCGGTGTGGCATTCCTCAAGACCCCAGTCGGGGCCATGTTCCACGACTTCTTCGGGCAGAACCTGTTGCGGGCCGACGTGTGCAACGCGGTCGAGGAGCTCGGCCAGCTGCTCGACCACACCGGCCCGGTGGCGGAGGCCGAGGACAATGCGGCCCGGATCTTCTCCGCGGACCACCTGTACTTCGTCACCAATGGCACGTCCACCTCGAACAAGATCGTCTGGAACGCGATGGTCAGCCCGGGCGATGTGGTCGTCATCGATCGCAACTGTCACAAGTCGGTGCTGCACGCGCTGATCCTGACCGGCGCGATCCCCATCTTCCTGAACCCGACCCGAGACCACGGCGGGTTGATCGGCCCCATCCCGCAGCAGGAGTTCTCGTGGGACAGCATCCGCCGCAAGATCGAGGGGAATCCCTTCATCGAGGGCAAGGCCGCGAGGCCGCGGCTGCTGACCCTGACCCAGAGCACGTACGACGGGATCCTCTACAACACAGACACGATCAAGGCCGAGTTGGACGGCCACATCGACGTCCTGCATTTCGACGAGGCGTGGATACCGCACGCCGAGTTCCACGAGTTCTACCAGGGGATGCACGCGATCAGTGCCGACCGGCCACGGTGCACGCGCTCGATGGTCTTCGCCACCCAGTCAACGCACAAGGTGCTGGCAGGGCTCTCGCAGGCCTCGCAGATCCTCATTCAGGACGCCGACCAGACCCGGCTCGACGAGATGGTGTTCAACGAGGCGTTCCTCATGCACACCTCGACGAGCCCGCAGTACGCCATCATCGCCTCCTGTGACGTCGCCGCGGCCATGATGGACGGCGCCGCCGGGCGGGCGCTCGTTGGGGAGTCGCTGACCGAGGCGCTGGAGTTCCGGCGGGCGATGATCCGCATCGCCGAGGAGATGCGCGGCACCTGGTGGTTCTCCGTCTGGGGGCCAGACTCCCCGCCGAGGGAGGGCTTGGGTGAGCGATCGGACTGGCAGCTCACTTCGGAAGACACCTGGCACCACTTCGGCGGGATCGCGCCGGGTTTCACGATGCTCGACCCGATCAAGGCCACGGTCGTGACGCCGGGGTTGAAGCCCGGCGGCGGATTTCAGCCATGGGGCGTGCCGGCGGCGGTCGTCACGCGCTACCTCGCCGAGCACGGCATCGTCGTGGAGAAGACGGGGATGTACTCGTTCCTGATCATGTTCACGATCGGGGTCACCAAGGGCCGGTGGCACAGCCTGCTCAGCGAGCTGCAGCGTTTCAAGGACGCCTACGACGACAACCTCTCCCTCTCCCGCGCGATGCCGCGATTCGCGTCGGACTACCCGGCATACGCCGGGCTCGGGGTGCAAGAACTGTGCCAGTCGGTGCATGAGGAGTACCGCGAGCACGACGTCGCTCGGTTGACCACCGCGATGTACGTCTGCGACCCGGATCCGGCGATGCTGCCCGCGCAGGCGTGGGCAGAGATGACCCGGCACAACCTCGAGCACGTGCCGATCGAGGACCTCGAAGGCCGCGCCTGCGCAGTGCTGCTCACGCCGTACCCACCCGGGATACCCGTGCTGATCCCGGGGGAGCGCTTCAACGCCACGATCGTGGACTTCCTACGCTTCGCCCAGCAGTTCAACCAGCGCTACCCGGGGCTGGAGACCTTGACACATGGCCTAGAGCAGGAGCGGGACGGCGAGCGCACCAAGCTCTACGTCAACTGCGTGCGCAACACGTGATCGCCCCCTGCGCAGCCGAAGACCAGGACATCCTCGGCGAGCCCGGTCCCGCGCACGTCCGCGTCCTCGACCCGGTGCACGACCGCGGCTTGCGTCGACGAGGAGGAGGACCCAGACGCCGTATTGGCCCGGTTACAGCAGGCGCGGACCGCTCGGCCCAACCACCGAAAATCCAGGCCACGCCCCTCGGGCGTCCCCGCCTATTCCCCGCGCCATAACTTGAGTCGCCCTTCTCTGGTCGGTTCCGCCCTGGCACGGGACCGCTCCCGCGATGAAAGGCCTGGTCAGCGGCACATGGCGGTGCACCCACTCCCTCGGCTCGAGGATGGCCGCGGTTGTACAGACCGCTAGCATCTCTGAGTCAAGAGTCAGGAATCGTTCTCACGTGCCGGCGGCGAATCTGCAGGTCAACGCCATGATCGCCGCTGCGGAGGGCGAGGGATTCGAACCCCCGAGGACGGGTTGGGTACCGCCCTAGCGGTTTTCAAGACCGCCGCCATCGGCCACTCGGCCAGCCCTCCTACCTGCGGAAACACCCCACGACGAGGGGCCCGGTGTCCGTCTCGTCCCGCATCTGTCCCGCAGGGTTGCCCTCGCCAGCCTTCGCGCCGGCCAGCGACCGCGTCAGTCTCCCATGACCCGCTCCACCTAGCGCAGCCGAGTGACGCAGGTCGCGCCGGCTGCCCCTTCGACGCGACGCCAACGCCAGCGTCACGGTCGTCATGGCCTCAGCCATCGAGTTCCGAGACTTAGCCGCTGCCCGTGGCCACCTAATGTTGAATAGATGCAAATAATTGGCCTGTGCAAACGTTGTCACCGATGTGGTGTGCGCATTCCTCAAGGCGTCCATGGGCGTCAGCAGAATTGCTTCGCCTGATACAACCGATAGCGCAATGACGCGTTCGACCGAATAGCCGTCGGGGCATTCCCCACTGCAGTAGCATCGGCGCGCACGTTACCGATCAACGATCAAGCTGAGTGGGGGACCAAGTGTTTCGTCGATCGACTCTCGCCCTCATCTCCGCAGCGCTGCTCGTGTCACTGGGAGCGGTCCATGCCGATGCCGCCAGCGGGGACCCGCGGCTGCAGCGGCTCGCCCAAGCGCAAACCGAGCTCTTGCTGCGCACCTTCAATGACAAGAATCTGACCGGGCCGGCGAACTGCTCGCAGGGTCAGGACCCGAAGGGTTTCCGGGGGGTCTATCTGCTGCCCACGCTGCTGCTCACTTCGAACGTTCCGTTCGCCAGCCGCACCTTCACCTGCCACATCAAGGCGGGCTCGGTGCTCGTCGACCGCTTCGGTGTCGTGGTCAGCGAGGACAACAACAACGAGCCGTACGTCGCCTCCACAGGCGAAGAGATCCCGTTCGAGCGTGGCAGGCTCGAGGACATCTGCGACGACGTGCTGCCGTTCCTCCCCACCTTGCCGTTAACGGTGGATGGCGTTTCGTTCCCGGACGACGAGCCCGGCGTGAGCACGCACGAGTTCATCGCCACGGTGAACCACAACTCCGGTCCGGCCTACTTCGGTGAGTCGCGCGATCTCGGTCACCCCGGCAAACTCGCCACCGCCTACTGCGGCCACAAGACCGAGGTGCCGCTGGGCCCCGGGCAGCACGTGATCACGGTGGACTTCGGCTTCTTGGGCGTAGGAGACGCGCTCTTCACGTATAACGTCACCGTGAAGTAGCAGCCCATCCGCGGTTCACCTTCACACCCAGCCGTAGAACCTTGACCGATCTCATCCCCGGCGGGATGCTGCCGGGGAAAGTTGGGCTCCGATCACACAGTGACGGGTGAATTTCTTCAGCCCGTCATCGGCACCAATTGCCTAGACCTGCTGACGGGGGTCATCATGCGCCACGCACGAATGCTGCTACTCGCGGCGGTCCTGACCGCCTCGATCTTCCCTCCCACCGCGAGCGCCGCCAACGCTGCACCGTCCTCGGCGGGGCACCACAGTCATCTGCTCACCTCTGGCCTGCAAGGAAGCGTTGGCAGCACCGTCGGACCTGATGGCGCGCTCTACGTCACCGAGGGCGTAGCGGGCAGGATCTCGCGCGTCGACCCCACAACCGGACGCGCCAGGACGTTCGCCAGCGGTCTGCCCAAGCGGGTGGTCGACGTCGGTGGGGAGATGGACGTCGCCTTCATCCGGCACACGGCCTACGTGCTGGTGACCCTTGTCAGCCCCGACGTCGGCGGCAGCGACATCGATGGGATCTACCGAGTGGATGCGCCACACCACTTCACCGTCGTTGCGGACATCGGCGCGTGGTCCCTGGCTCATCCGCCCATCCCGTCGTTCTTCGTCCCGACCGGCGTCCAGTACGCGATGCAGCCATACCGAGGCGGTTTCCTCGTCACTGACGGGCACCACAACCGCGTCCTGCAGGTCACGCTGGACGGCAATATCTCCGAGGTCATCGCGTTCCCCAACATCGTCCCGACCGGGCTGGCAGTCCGGCACAAGACCGTGCTCATGGCCGAGGCCGGTCCCGTCCCCCACCTACCAGAAAATGGCAAGGTCGTCGCGATCACGACCCGATCGCACACCGCCCGCGACGTAGCATCTGGCGCACCTCTCGCCGTCGACGTCGAGTTCGGCCCGGGCCACAGCCTGTACGCCCTGTCCCAAGGCCACTTCACACCCGGTGGCGCCGAAGGCTCCCCCGCGGACCCGAACACTGGCGCCCTGGAGCGGGTCAACCGGAACGGCACCATGACCGCTGTCGCAACCGGTCTCGACCGGCCGACATCCCTTGAGATCATCGACAACGCGGCCTATGTCGTCACCCTCACCGGAGAGGTCTGGAGGATCGACGGCATCTCTCGCCCAGCCAACGGGCATCGCTGAACCAGCCGATTGCAGCGCGTCAGACGGCAAGGAAGGAGGTTTGTGAGCGGTTCGGCCGGTGCCCTGCAGCTCGATGATCGGGACCGGGCGATGCTCGCCGGTGAGCGCGGGCCTGGCGTAGCGCTGGCGATGCGGGTGCTGACCACGATTGCCCGTGTAATGGGGGCGACTGGCCTGATCGACATCGCTGGCGCACACGTGGACGGCTGCTTCTATGTCGGCGACGTGAGCATCGACTTCGCCGAGACGCTGCGCGATGGCGGGGCACGTGTGGTCGTACCCACAACCACCAACTCGGGGTCGGTCGACCTTCTGCACCGTGAACGGTGGCGCGGTCCCGTCGAGTACGCGGACAACGCCGCCAGGCTGATGGCGGCCTACGCCGATATGGGGTGCGCGCCAACCTGGACCTGCGCGCCGTACGTGCTGCGGCCTCGCCCGGGTCTGAGTGAGCACGTCGCCTGGGGGGAGTCGAACGCGATCGTCTTCGCCAATAGCGTGCTCGGCGCCCGGACACAGCGCTACGGCGACTTTGTCGAGATCTCCGCTGCAGTGACCGGTCGCGCCCCGTACGCGGGTCTGCACACCGACGAGGGGCGCCTCGGCGAGGTGCGCGTCCGCGTCGACGTGCCCGACAGGTGGCTCAACAGCGAGGTGTTCTTCTCCCTGCTCGGCCATGTCGTGGGCCGGCGGGTGGGCGGTCGGATCCCGGTCATCACCGGTGTCCCGGCCGCGACCGAGGATCAGCTCAAGGCGCTCGGCTCCGCGGCCGCGAGCACCGGCTCCGTCGCCATGTTCCACGTCGTCGGGGTCACCCCGGAGGCGCCAGACCTGGCGTCCTGCCTACCTACGGCCGGGCCGCAATACACGGTCGATGTCGGGGTCGAGGACCTGCGCGGCGCGTGGCAGCAGCTCGGTTCTGGACAGCGAGGGGACCTCGCTCTGGTCTGTCTGGGCACGCCACACTTCTCGCCCGCTGAGTTCACCCTGCTTGAGCACGCCCTTGCCGGCCGCAGGGTGCACGAGCAGACCCCATTGATGGTGTCGACGGGACGCCGCACGTGGGCCGACTTGGAGGCCTCCGGCGCGGCGCAGCGGCTCACCACGGCCGGGGTCCAGGTCGTCACCGACACATGCATGTACGCCACTCCGATCCTGGGCCGGGTCGATGGGCTGGTGATGACCAACTCGGCCAAGTTCGCGTGGTACGCGCCGGCCAACCTCCACACCGACGTCGTCCTCGCCGGGCTCACCGCCTGCGTGGAGTCCGCCGTTGCCGGCCGGCCGGTGGGTGATCCACTTGCCTGAACCGCTCCTGCTGCATGGCCGCGGCCTGATCGACGGGACGGCGCGCGCCGACGTGCTGCACTTGGACGAACCGCTCAACGTGTGGGGCGGCCTGGATCCGACGACCGGCACGATCGTGCACCGCTTGCACCCGCAGTACGGCCGGTGCGTCACCGGCACAGTCCTGGTGCTACCGGAGACCCGTGGCTCCGGCACCAACGCCCAGGTGGTCGCCCAAGCCATGGCCAACGGCGTCGGACCCGCTGCCGTCGTCCTCGGTCGACCTGACACAGTCGTCGTCGCAGGACTGGTGGTTGGCCGCGAACTGTACGGCCACGTCTGTCCAACCGCCGTGCTCACCCTCGACGCCCTCGACGCCCTGCACTCCGGACTGCACGTTCGGGTCGAGGTGAACCGAGGTCTCGCAACGATCACCGGATGACCGACGACGGGCCGGTGTATGCCAGGCGTATCACGGGGTCGGCCCGAGGCTCCTGTTGGGAATGCCGGCCGAGCAGAGGCCGGACGCCCGACAGGGGGATGAGATGGAGCTGTGTGCCTGCCCGGAGTGCGGGCTGCCGGCCGAGGTGTTGCGGGACGACGACCAGCGCTGGGACCTGTCCGAGATCGTCCGTGTGCACTGCATCGACCGGCACTGGTTCCTAGGCCCGCGACGCCTGCTGGTGCGCGGGAGCCGGTCCGGCCTGCCGTCCGCGTGAGCGCCCGCGCCGCAACAGGTGCGGGGGTGTGGCCACTCCCCCCTCGTGGCCACAACCCCCGCGGTTCGGCGACGATCTACCGGCGCAAGGTCCAGACCGCGCAGCCGCGGGTCTCGAAGACCCCGTCGGTCGGTTCGATCGTCACCGTCGTCGGCCCGGCCGTGATGTCATTCGCGATCACGGCATCGGGGGCCCCGCTGGTGTCGGACAGTCGCGCCCAATAGCAGCCGTCACTACCTGCGGTCCAATAGGTACCAGGCGGGATGTCGACGCCCACCAGATACACGCCGGTGCCGTTCACCGGCGTCCCGACGATCGTTGCGGTCGACCGTTTGGCGCCGGACGGCGTGGTCCCCGACCTGATGGCCGGCACCGGCTTGTGCGTGGCCGATGACCTCGGGGCCACTGTCGACTTCGGCGCCGCCGTCGACTTCGCCGTCGCGACGGGCTGCCCGGCCAGACTCGGGCGCGCCGCCGTCGGCGCGATCGCCGACGGGTTCGAGGCGCGCAGAGAGGCGATCACGATGCCCACCATCACGCCGGCCGGCAGGACGAACCACTCGCGGCGCCACCAGGGCTTCTTCCCGGAAGCCAGCGGCTGCATCGGCTGTGGCTCGTGCCCCGGATAGACGACGTACGTCACCGGGATCGGCGGCTTCCGCAGGTCGTTCACGCTGACCTCCCGGAAGCTCGGTGGTGTTCGCGACATCCGCCACATGACGGGCATCACGTTCGACCGTAGGGAACGTCCGGTGATCATGCGGACGTACCACGTGGAATGGGGTGAATGGTCTAGACCCGGGACCGAGCGGTTGGGGGATGCCGTCCCGGCGGGGCATCCTTGCCGGATGGCGGCGGACGCCGACCCGGAGCCGAGGATGGTGCTGGCCAACCGGGGTTACCGCGTGCTCGGCGCGACCCTCTGGCTGGCCGCGGCGGCCGCCGGCGCCGCCGGGTACTACGACGCGCACGCCCGGCTCTCCGGCACGGCGGACACCTCCCCCGGGTGGCTCGCCACCGCCGCCTGCCTCGTGCTCGCGTTCCGCGCCCTCCGGCTGGGCGTCGTGGTCACCGACCAGTACGTCGTCGTCCGCTCGTGGCTGCGCAGCCAGCGCCTCCACCGCGGGGCGGTGCTCGGCGCCCGGGCGGTTCCCTACCGCGGCGCGCTCAGCCCCGGAGGCTGGAACTACCTCACGATGCTGCAGCTGATCCTGCCGGAAGGCACCGTCGACGTGCCGGCGGTGCTCGGCCTGACGAAGCGCGGGCGGATCCCGGCGCTCGCCGCGCGCTTCACCTCGCCAGCACCGTGACGGCGTGGATCAGCAGCCCGACCAGCCCTCCGATCACGGTGCCGTTGAGCCGGATGAACTGCAGGTCCCGGCCGACGTGCAGCTCGATCAGGCGCGAGGCCTCGGCGCCGTCCCAACGCTTCACGGTGTCCGAGATCACCGTGGCCACCTCACCGCGGTAGGTGCTGACGAGGTAGCTGACGGCGTCCTCCAGGTACGCGTCCACCCGGGCGGCCAGCTCCGGGTCGTCCCGCAGCCGGCGGCCGACGGCGGCCAGGCCGGACGCCGTGCGCCGCCGCAGGGTGCTGCCCGGGTCGTCCACGGCCTCCGACAGCACCTTCCGGAGGGTGATCCAGAAGCCGCCGACCGCCGCCCGGACGTCCTCCCGCTCCAGCACCGCCTGGACGAACCGCTCGAAGCGCTCCCGGGTCTGCGGCCGCTCCTGCAGGTTGCGCGCGAAGACCGAGATCGCATCGTCCATCGCCAGGCGCACCATGTGCCGGGGGTTGTCGCGGACCTCGCCGACGAACCTCAGCACCACCTCGTAGACGTGGCGTGCCACCCGCTCGTCCACCCAGGTCGGCGACCACGCCGGCGCCTGCTCCATCACGACCCGGATGACGGTCTCCCGGTGCTGGAACAGCCACGCGTGCACGTGCTCCACGGCGAGGTCGACCAGCCGGTGGTGCGAGCCGTCGGCCACGATCCGAGCCAGCAGCCGGCCGGTCGGCGGGCTCCACGCCTGCGCGGCCACCTGCTTGACGACGAGCTCCTCCAGCAGCGCGGCGACGTCCTCGTCGCGAAGCACGCGCAGCGTCGCGCGGGTCATCGTCGCCAGCTCGCCGCCGACCCGCTCGGCGTGCTCGGGCTCGGCGAGCCACGCCCCGACCCGGCTCGCCACGTGCGCCTTCGCCAGCTGCTCGCGGATCACGGGCTCGGTCAGGAAGTTGCCGGCGACGAACTCCTGCAGGCTGCGGCCGAGCGCGTCCTTGCGCTCGGGGATGATCGCCGTGTGCGGCACCGGCAGCCCCAGCGGGTGCCGGAACAGCGCGGTCACCGCGAACCAGTCGGCGATCGCCCCCACCATCGAGGCCTCGGCCGCGGCGTTGACGAAGCCGAGAACCCCGGTCTCCCCCAGGGTCGCGAGGTACACGACGGCCGCGACCAGCAGCGCGCCCGTCGCCACCGCCTTCATCCGGCGCAGCCCGCGGCGTCGCTGGTCGTCGAGCGTCGCGTCCCGGACGGTCATCGATATGGCCACGGTTCGAGTGTCGCGCCGAACCGGATTCCACGCGCCTCCGCCCCCCTGAGGGGGGCCCGGTCGACTACCGCACGACCAGGGTCACCGTCACCTGATGGCTGAGCGAGCCGCTCGTCCCGGTCAGGCGCAGCACGTATGTTCCCGCGCGGGTCGAGAACGAGGTCCTCACCCGCAGGGTCGAGGTGCCCGGCGTGGTGACGGGGTTGGCGGACCACGTGACCGACGCACCCGAGGGCATGCCCGACGCCGTCAGCGACACGTTGCCGGTGAAGCCGCCGAACGCCGAGGTGCTCACGGTGTACGTCGCCGACCCGCCGCGGGACACCGTCGCCGAGGCGGGTGTGACCGACAGGGCGAAGTCACGCGCCACCACCGTGAGCGAGACGGTCGCGGTGTGCGTGAGCGAGCCGCTGGTCGCGGTCACCGTGACGGTGTACGTGCCCCCCGGAGCGCCGGCGGCCGTGGCGAGCCTCAGCTGCGCGGTCCCGGCCCCGGTGATGCTCGCCGGGGTGATCGTCGCGGTGCCCACGCTCCCGGGCAGGCCGGAGGCGGACAGCGCGACCGTGCCGGCGAACCCGTTCTGCGAACCGACCGACAGCGTGTAGGTGGCGCTGCTCCCCGCGTTCACGCTCGCCGAGGTCGGCGCCGCGCCCAGCGTGAAGTCCGGCGGGGCGCTGACGACGCTGAGCGAGACGGTGGTGGTGTGCGTGAGCGAGCCGCTGGTCGCGGTCACCGTGACCGGGTAGGTACCGGCCGGGGCACCGGCCACCGTCGCGAGCGCCAGCTGCGCGGTCCCGGCCCCGGTGATGCTCGCCGGGGTGATCGTCGCGGTGCCGACGCTCTCGGGCAGGCCGGAGGCGGACAGCGCCACGGTGCCGGCGAACCCGTTCTGCGAACCGACCGACAGCGTGTAGGCGGCGCTGCTCCCCGCGTTCACGGTCGCCGAGGTCGGCGCCGCGCCCAGCGTGAAGTCCGGCGGCGCGGTGACGGTGAGCGTCGCCGACGCCGTGCGGGTGACCGTCCCGCCGCTCGCACTGATCGTCAGCGGGTAACTGCCGGCGGCGATGGTCGCGGCGGTGCTGATCGTCAGCTGCGCCGACCCCGAGCCTCCCGGGATCACCGCCGGGTCGAAGCTCCACCCGGCCTGGCCGGAGCTGAGCCCGGTCAGCGACAGGGTCAGGTCAGCGGCGAACCCGTTCACCGGGACGGCGGTCACCGTGTAGCTGACCGCCCCGCCGGGCGCGGTGGAGGCGCTGCCCGGTGAAACGCTGACGGTGACGTCCGGGCTCGCCTGCAGCCACTGGTACGACGCGAGCACGTCCAGCCGGCCGTACCCGTAGCTGGTGTCCGGGCCGGCCGCGCCGAGGTCGAGGGCCCCGGCCGCGAGCGCCGACTGCTGGCGATCCGCCGCCGTCCCGGGGAACGCGCTGAGCAGCAGCGCCAGCGCGCCCGAGACGTGCGGTGCGGCCAGCGACGTCCCGCTGGCGACGAAGTAGCCGCCGTACAGGTCGGTGGTCCGCACGTTGGCGTCCGGCGCGGTCAGCGTCGGGGAGACCGGCTGCCCGCAGGACGACGGCCCGCGGCTGCTGTACGGATCGATGACGTCCGAGCCGTCCGTGCCGCCGACCGCCACGGCCTGCGGCAGATTCGCTGGGCTCATCACGGTGCCGGCGCCCGGGCCATAGTTCCCCGCCGCGAACACCGGCAGGATGCCGGCCGCCCGCAGGGCCGCGAGGTCCGGCGCGAAGGTCTGGCTGCAGAGGGCACTGGACATCGTCCAGGAGCTGTTCACGACGTTGGGCGCGTCCGCGGTCGCCGGGTTGGCGTCGGGATCGAGCAGCCACTGGAAGGCCCGGTGGATGGCGGTGGTGGTCGCCGAACCGCGGTCGTTGAAGATCTTGGCGGCGATCCAGCGAGCGTCCGGTGCCATCCCGATCGACGTCCCGCCGGCGTCGCCGCCGACCATCACGCCCATCGTCTGCGTGCCGTGACCGTTGACGTCGGTCGGGGTGCTGGGGTGCTCACCGTTCGGGTCGAACCAGCTGTTCGTGCCGCCCCGCCAGCGTCCGGCCAGGTCCGGGTGCGTGGCGTCGACCCCGGTGTCCAGGCTGGCCACGACCACGCCCTGGCCGCGGATCCCGAGGTCCCACAGGGCCGGCGCGTTGACCCTGGCCACCCCCGGTTCCGCGGTTGCCGCGGTGACGGCCGCGGTGGCCAGGGAGCCGGCGCCGGTGGTCGCGGGTGCGGCGCCACCCGCCCGCACCGGGCCGAGCCCGGGAACCCTCGTCCCCTTCAGCGGCGGCGGCGCCTGGACCGTGACCTCCGGGCGGATCTCGCGGACCTCGGGCCTCGACGCGAGCTCGAGGATCACCGACGGCGTGGCGGTCACCTCGATCTCGTTGGCGACCCACAGCGGGACGATCGAGGTCACTCTGTGCTGGGTCTGCCGTGCGCGCAGCAGCCCGAGCAGCCCGCGCTGGCTGGACGACGCGGTCGCCCGCAGCGCCTGCTCGATCCTGGTCAGGCGTTCCTGCCGGGTCTTCCAACGGATCGAGCCGAGGTCCGCGCGCGCGCCGAGCTCGACGACCACAACGATCTGATCCGTCGGGCTCGCCGCGGCGAGCCGGGCCGCCACCGCCGTGTCGATCTGGGCCCCGGCTCCGGCACCCTGGCCGGGGACCGCGAGGGCGATCTGCGATCCGCCACCGAGCACGATCGCGGTCGCGGCGCAGGCCGCGAGGCACCACTGGCGGGCAAGCACTCGTCTCATCGGACCCCCTCCAGAACGCGTTCACGTTCCCCCTGGACTCCGTGCGGCTCCCTTCCCCTCCGGCGCGCGGCAACAGCCGCGGCGCCGACCAGGACCCCGACGATCACGATCCCCGCCAGGCCGTCGGCGTACGGCGCGAGCCGGCGGACGTGCGGCTGCCGGGCCGGTTCGGGCGGTTCCGCCATCGACCAGCGGAACGGCACCGCGAGCGACCGGCCGTCCCGGCTGAGCGCAAGCGACAGACCGATCGGCGTCAGCCGCAGCTGGTCGGTGGGCGCCAGCACGCCGGTGCCGAAATACTCCCCGGGCGAGACTTCGCGCAGGCTGACCTCGTTCGCGTCCCCGGCCTGGTCGAGCCGCAGCGACACCCGGTCGATCGGGGCGGGCGGGGGACGACGGGAACTCGCCGCGTGCACGGTGAAGGAGTTGAGGCCCGGGCGGTTCGGCGACACCGACACCGACACCACCAGGTCAGCCACCGAGGAGCTCAGCGTGGTCACGGTCGCCGCGGGCTGCAGGGGACGCGCCGGCTCGCGGGCCGGAACAGCCTCGACCAGGACGGCGGTCGCGGCCAGGACCAGCAGCCCGGCGCCCGCCTCGACGAGCACGGACCGGCGCGGCGAGGGGGTGGGCCGCGCCGGTCCGAGTTTGAAGGGGCGCAGTCCCTGCGACTGCGCCGTTTCGAGGGTGCTGAGGGTGCTGAGGGTGCTGAGGGTGCGGAGCGGGCCGCCCGGGCGCAGCCGGTGCAGGCGCAGCGCGTTCCAGGCCCCGAAGGCGAGCATGGCGGCGACCAGGCCGACCTTGAGCAGAAGCGCCCGGCCGTAGCCGGTCGTGGTCAGGGAGGCGACGTCCCCGACCTGGCGCCCGGCCGTGTACAGGCCACTGGTCACCAGCAGCAGGACGCTGGCCGCCAGGAGCGCGAACAGCCGGGTGCGGCAGGCAGCCAGGACCGCGACCGGGTCCGCCCGCTCGCCGCGAGCGGGCCACACCGTCACGACCAGCGCGGGCAGCGCTCCCAGCCAGATGCAGGCGGTGAGCACGTGCGCGGCGAGCACGGGTATCGCGGTGCCGGTGCCCGAGGCGGCGTGGCTGCCGAGCGCCTCCACCAGGACCAGCCCGGCGAGCAGGGCCACCTCGGCGGCGCCGAGCAGGCGGCTGTCCTGGCGGGAGCGCAGCCGGACGGCGAGCACCGCCAGCACGATCAGGCACCACTCGTGCACCAGCCAGAGCTGCCCCCACCTCGTGCCGGCGAGCACGCCGGGCAGGGCGGCGCCGGCGAAGGCCAACCGCCGGATCTCGGCCAGCAGGTCGATCAGGCCCACGGTCGCGCCGGCTGCGGCGGCGATCGCCACCATGGCCAGCACCCGCCGCCGCCCAGCCGAGATCGTCGCCTGGAGGTACCCTGGCCCGCTCGCCCTCGCGGCCGGCGCCAGGACCAGCCGGGTGACCGCCAACCCGCCGAGCGCGACGGCGAGCAGGCACAGACCGAGCCAGCGCCGGACGACGTCCAGCGGCCGGATCGGCGCGGCACCGGCAAGTGTGCCGGCCCGGCGAGGCGCCGCAGTGGCCGCGCCGGGGACGGATGCCGATGCCGCGCCGACGCTGAACACCACCGCACCGCTGCTGGTGTGCCCGTCGGACTGGGCGAGGACCCGCCACAGCACGCCGTATCCCCCGACGGGGATGGCCGGCAGATCGAGCACGAGGTTCCGCGGCCCGCTGTCCCGGCGCAACACCGCTCCGGTCACCAGGTCGCCGCCGGCGTCGATCAGCTGGGCCGAGCGGAATTTCGCCGAGATGTCGTCGGTGAACCTCAGCCGGATGCTGTGCGGGGCCTGGGCGAGCACGGCACCGTCCGTGGGGTCGGAGTCGAGCAGCACGGCGTGTGCCCCCGCCGGTGGCGCGAACAGCAGCAGGGCAAGTGCCCCGGCGACCAGGACGGCCGATGCCCGCAGCACCGCCCCCACCCGGTCACCGGACGGTGACATGCTCCACTTCCGCGTCCCCGAGCAGGACCGTCACCTTGCTGCCCCGGTGCACCCAGGTGTTGGGATTCTCAAAGATCAGGTAGTAGGTCTGGCCGACCGTGAACCTGCCGGTGTGCGAGTGGTCCATCAGGAGCTGGTTGATCACCAGCCCGGTCTCCTCCTCGACCAGCGCGGGCGGGTTGCTCGGCTGGTGCAGCGCGTTCGCCTTGTCCGCGTCGACGACCTGGTACCGCAGGTCGACGAGGCCGCCGCCACCGGTGACCGCCAGTTGAGTGATCTTCACACCGCTGCGCTGGACCAGGCCGGCGGCGTCGACCGACGGCCTGCTCCAGGAGGCCGGGACCGTCGTCGGCGTCTTCTCCTCGGCCATCCCGTGCACGACCGAGACCACCAAGGCCGCCGCCGCCACGCCCGCGACACCGCCGATCATGAGGCCCAGGGCACGTGCCCCGGGGCGGCGAAGGAGCCGCCGGGGCGCCGCCGGCGAATCCGGAGTCGGTTCAAGCGTCGTCTGGCCGCTCATCGGTACCCCCTCAGGTCCCTCGCGCGTGGATGAATGGCGCGCCCGTCACGGCTGGATGAAGATGAGCTGGCCGCCAGGCGTGTGGACCGGGTTCGGTGTCACGTTGTCGGGAAGCAGCGCGTTCCCGTTCGTGACGTGCAGCTGGCGGTTGAACAGCGGGAAGCCGTTACTGCTAGGCGCCCCACTTCCGGGGACCGTGGCGATCGCATCCTCCGTGCCACCTGCCGGGATCGTTTCCGCGTTCGCGAGGAACGGGTTCAGCAGCGGGTTCGCGTCCCGAGCCAGGACCTTCTCGTGCAGGCCGAGCAGGGCCATCGCGGAGTTGTCGAACCCCGCGTTGACGGTGCGCAGCAACACGTTCTGCCCACTCACCCCGGTGATCGCAGTGGTGTCCGGGTAGGCCCTGCCATTGACCAACCAGTACGTCGCCAGGTAATCGTTCAGATCGGCGGTGTCGGGTGCCGCGTTGAAGGCCGGGTCGAGGGCGCTGAGCACCAGCACGCACTCGCGGGTGTAGGCGTTGCCGTACGCCGCGCCGGTGAACACGGCGCACTGCCCGCTCGCGAACTTCGCGGTCTCGCCTGTGGGGCGGACGATCAGCGCACCGTACAGTCCCATCGCCGTCTGCCGGCCGGCGTCACCCGGGCTCTGGTAGGTGAAGGTGCCGACCCTGGAGGCGGTGAACTGGTACTGGCCGGCGGTGCCTGTGGGAGCAACCGCGAGCCCCGGCAACTCGAACGACGCGACGTGGGTGCCGGGCAGCGAACTCGTGAGGTTCACCGTCACCACGTCGCCGACGTTGACCTCGAGTACCGGGCCCGGAACGGTGGGCGCGCCACAGGTCCCGGTGTTCAGCGAGAACCCCCAGACCGGGACCGTCACGGCCGGAGCGGCAGTGGGCAACGGACTCGTGGTGCCCGCCGTCGCGCACAGGTTGACCGTGACCGGTGCCGCCGATGCCGATGAACTCATCAGGGTCAGCCCCGCCGTGGCCAGCACGAACACGAGCAGCGCCCTGGTCTTCTTGAATGCGAGTGCACGCATCGCCAGTCCCTCTTTCTGCTCGTGCCTGCTC
>JBKPQU010000326.1:0-2692 GCA_046734255.1 Actinomycetota bacterium | reverse complement strand
GCACATCCCCGGCCTCGCCCAGGCGCAACGCATCGGACGCAGCCTGATGCTGCCGATCGCCGCGCTCCCGGCGGCGGCGCTGCTGCTGCGGCTGGGGCAGGGCGACATGCTCGGCCAGGTCGCCGGGTTCCACGAGCTCGCCGGGGTGCTCGGCGCGGCCGGCGCCGCGCTGTTCGACAACCTGCCGCTGCTGTTCGCGGTGGGCGTGGCGATCGGGTACGCGCGCAAGTCCGACGGGTCGACCGCGCTGGCCGCGGTCGTCGGGTACCTGGTGTTCAAGGCCGTCACCGACGCGATGTCACCGATCGTGCTGGGCGCGGCCGCGGACGGCGCCACCCAGGTGCTGGTCGACTACGGCGTGCTCGGCGGGCTGGTGATGGGCCTGGTGACGGCGCTCCTGTGGCAGCGGTACTACCGGGTCAAGCTTCCCAGCTACCTGGCCTTCTTCGGCGGGCGGCGGTTCGTCCCGCTGCTCACCGCGCTCGCCGGGATCGTGATCGGGATCGCGCTCGGCCTGATCTATCCCTGGTTCAACAGCGGGCTGACCGACATCGGGCGGGCGATCACCAGGTCGTCGATCGCGGGGGCGTTCGTCTACGGGTTCGCCAACCGGATGCTGATCCCGCTCGGGCTGCACCACATCCTCAACTCGCTGGTGTGGTTCGTGTTCGGCGACTACCACGGCCGGACCGGGGACCTGAACCGGTTCTTCGCCGGCGACCCGACCGCCGGCACGTTCATGACCGGGTTCTTCCCGATCATGATGTTCGCGCTCCCCGCCGCCGCGCTGGCGATCTGGCGCGAGGCGCGGCCGGCGCAGCGCACGGTGGTCGGAGGCATCATGCTCTCCGCGGCGCTGACCAGCTTCCTCACCGGCGTGACCGAGCCTCTGGAGTTCTCGTTCATGTTCGTGGCGTTCCCGCTGTACGTCCTGCACGCCGTGCTCACCGGGACGTCGCTGGCGCTGGTGAACGCGCTCGGGATCCACGACGGCTTCGGCTTCAGCGCCGGGTTCATCGACTACACGCTGAACTTCACCATCGCCCAGCGGCCACTGTGGCTGCTGGTCGTCGGTGCCGGCTACGGCGTCGTGTACTACCTCCTGTTCCGCTGGGTCATCCGGCGCTGGAACCTCCGCACCCCCGGTCGCGAGGACGAGCCCGATGCCGACGATCGGACCGACACCGACGTCGGTGCGGTCAGCCCGGTGGGCACGGTCACCACCGGGCCCGCCGGCAGCGCTGATACCGAGGTGACGCGCGGCACCTGACCGGGCTCCGGCGTCCGGAGCGTGGAAGGATCGGAGGCGGACGCCGCGCTGCCGACGGGCAGCCTCCCGGCCGAGAGCCGGCCAGCACAGGAGTCAGCACAGGAGCCGCCATGCCGATCGCAACCCCCGAGGTGTACGCCGAGATGCTCGACCGGGCGAAGGCGGGTGCCTTCGCCTACCCGGCGATCAACGTGTCCTCGTCCCAGACCCTGAACGCCGCGATCCGTGGCTTCGCCGACGCCGGCAGCGACGGCATCGTGCAGGTCTCCACCGGCGGGGCGGAGTACCTGTCCGGTCCCTCGGTGAAGAACATGGTCACCGGCGCGTCCGCGCTCGCGGCGTTCGCGCACGAGGTGGCCGAGAACTACGACGTGCACATCGCGCTGCACACCGACCACTGCCCCAAGGACAAGCTGGACGCCTTCGTGCGCCCGCTGCTGCAGATCAGCACCGAACGGGTCAAGCAGGGCGGGAACCCGCTGTTCCAGTCGCACATGTGGGACGGGTCCGCCGTCCCGCTGGACGAGAACCTGAAGATCGCCGAGGACCTCCTGTCCGCGTGCGCTGCGGCCAAGGTCGTGCTGGAGATCGAGATCGGCGTCGTCGGCGGCGAGGAGGACGGCGTCGCCAACGAGATCAACGAGAAGCTGTACACGACGATCGCCGACGGGATGGCCACCGCCGAGGCCCTCGGCCTGGGCGAGAAGGGCCGCTACATGGCGGCGCTGACGTTCGGCAACGTGCACGGCGTCTACAAGCCCGGCAACGTCAAGCTCCGTCCGGAGATCCTCCAGCAGATCCAGGACGCGGTGGGCGAGAGGTACGGCCGCACCAAGCCTTTCGACCTCGTCTTCCACGGCGGCTCCGGCTCGCTGGAGAAGGAGATCTCCGACGCCGTCGACTACGGCGTGATCAAGATGAACGTCGACACCGACACCCAGTACGCGTTCACCCGGCCGGTGGCCACGCACATGTTCACCAACTACGACGGCGTGCTGAAGGTGGACGGCGAGGTCGGCCGGAAGAAGGACTACGACCCGCGCGCGTGGGGCAAGGCCGCGGAGGCCGGCATGTCGGCCCGGGTGGTCGAGGCCTGCGAGAACCTCCGGTCGGCCGGGACGTCGATCCACTGACGGCGCCGCCGAAGACGCCGCCGAAGTCGGCGCTGTACGCCGCCGCAAGGAGCGTCCGACCGGGCAGACTGGCCGGGTGACCGTCCACGAGAACCTGCTCGGCGGGATCCCGCCCACCCTGCTCCCGGACGACACCGACCCGCGCGAGGCGCTGGCGGCCGGCACCCCGGCGGCGCAGGTCGCCGCCGCGTACCCGGCGTCCAGCCTGCCCTGGGCGGCGCTGGCGGAGGAGGCGCTGGCGGGCGGCCGGACGATCGAGGGCTACGCCTACGCGCGGGTGGGCTACCAC
>JBKPQU010000325.1:0-3782 GCA_046734255.1 Actinomycetota bacterium | reverse complement strand
GCTGGAGGCCTACCGCAAGATCGCGGAGATCGCGGCCGAGGAGGAGATCGACGCGGTGCGGGCCGAGCTGGTCGACCGGTACGGCCCGCTGCCGCAGCCCGTGGACAACCTGCTCGAGGTCGCCCGGTTCCGGGTGGCCGCGCGCCGGGCCGGGCTGACCGAGGTCTCGGTGCAGGGCAACCACATCCGCTTCTCCCCGGTGCAGCTGCCGGAGTCGGCTCAGCTGCGGCTGCAGCGGCTCTACCCGGGCTCGCTGGTCAAGGCCGCCGTGCGCACGGTTCTCGTGCCGCGGCCGCGCGATGCCGCAGCGGGGGCCGGCCGCGCGCCCGCCGGGCCGACCCGAGCGGCGGCCTCCGGGCTGCGGGACACCGCACTGCTGCGCTGGGCGGCGGAGGTGATCGACGCCGTGGGCATCGGCCAGCAGGCACCGGCCGCGCAGGCGGCGTCGTCGTGAGCCCGACGGTCGTCCACCACCGCACATCCCGGGAAAGACCACTGGGTAGCATCGAGGCGGATCGCCGCCGGCCCCGTCCGCCGCGGCGTGCAGAAGGGATTGCCGTGACCCGCATCCGCCCGCTCCTGCGACCGCTGCTGGCCCTGGTCGCCGTCGCGGCGATCGCGCCCGTGCTGTCGGCGTGCACCGCCGCCTCCCAGGCGGGCACCGCCGCCGTCGTCGGGGACCGTAAGATCCCGGTCAGCGACCTGCAGGACGCCACCCGCGACATCCAGGCCGTGCTCGGCCCCGACGCGGGGATCACTCAGGCGGACATCCTGTACTACATGATCATCGCGCCGTACGCGACCCAGGAGGCGGCGGCGCGGAACGTCGGTGTGAGCCCCAACGACGTGCTCGTGTGGGAGCGGCAGACGGCCGGCAGCAACGGATCCGGGGAGGTCCCCGAGCTCTCCCCGGCCGCGGTGGACACCATGCAGGGCGCGCTGAGCCTGCAGCGGCTGAGCTCGCTGCAGACGACCGCGTTCGACTCCGCCTACGCCGAGCTCAAGACGTCGCTGACCTCCGCCGGGGTGGACGTCAACCCGCGCTACGGCCGGTTCGACATGAAGCAGTTCGACGCCAAGCAGGTGGCGGTCGTCCCCGTGACGCCCGACTGGATCACCCAGACCGCGACCCCCACCCCGACGCCGTCCGCGTCCTGACCCGGCCGGTCTCGGTGTCGGAGGGCGGGGCCTCGGGCGGGCGCGTCGTCCTGCTGGTGACCAGCCCGCGGGTGGCCCCGGGCCTCCTGTCCTGGCCGGCCTGGCAGCGGTTGCAGGCGGCCGATCACGTGCTGGCCGCGAACCTCGACCTGGGCTGGGCCGGAGCGCTGGCCGAGGCCGGCATCGAGCCGGCCGACCTCGGGGAACTACCGGTCGCGCAACGGGCCGGCCGGCTGGTCGAGCTCGCCGGCGGTGGTCTGGAGGTGGTGTGGCTCGGCTCGGCGGACGGCGACCCGGGACTCACCGACGCGCTGGCGGAACACCTGTCGCGGCAGGCGATCGGCGCGGCCGGCGTCCCCGCACCGCCCGAGATCGAGCTGCTCACCGGATCCCACGACGTCCAGGGAGCCCGGCTGCTCGACCTGGTCGCGGTGATGGATCGGCTGCGCTCCCCGGGTGGGTGCCCGTGGGACGCCGAGCAGACCCACGCCTCGCTGCTCCCGTTCCTGCTCGAGGAGACGTACGAGGTGATCGAGGCGGCCGAGACCGGCGACCGCGAGCACCTGCGCGAGGAGCTGGGCGACCTGCTGCTGCAGGTGGTCTTCCACGCCCGGCTGGCTGAGGAGGATCCGAAGCAGCCGTTCGACGTCGACGACGTCGCGGCGGGGATCGTCGACAAGCTGGTGCGCCGGCATCCGCACGTCTTCGCCGGCGCGCAGGCGGGCAGTGCCGGCGAGGTGGCCCGCACGTGGGAGGAGCTGAAGGCCGAGGAGAAGCCGCGCGACGCGGTGGACGAGGGCATCCCGGTCGCCCTCCCGGCGCTCGCCCGGGCGCAGAAGGTGATCTGGCGCCTGGAGCACTCGGGGCGGCTGGACGACGAGTTGCTCGTCCTGGTCACCGGGGCCGCGGGGGGCGAGCCGGTGACCGAGGCGCTGCTCCGCGCGGTGCTTCAGGCCCAGCGCGACGACCAGGACGCCGAGTCCCTGCTGCGCGCCGCCGTCCAGCGCCTCGCCGCGGCCGAACAGCCTCCCACCGTCTGATCGGGAGACCCGAGCTCGTGCGACGGGCGGCGCCGGGGCGGGAGGTAGGGCACGATGGGGGGCCGTGAGTGGGGAAGGGCCGGGGCCGCAGCACCCGGGGTACGAGAGCACGGACGGCGACCAGGCGGTCGGTCGCGCCGTCGGCGACAACGTCCGGACGGCGCGCCGCGTCTTCGAGCGCGTGCTGGACGAGTTGCTCGAGGGGTTCCCGGAGCAGGCGACCGAGCTCGGTGACCATCGCTTCGACGAGCGGCTGAACGACCTGTCCGACGAGGGGATCTCCGCGCGGACGGCGATGCTGAACGGGGCGCTGTCCGCCCTGGACGAGCTGGACGAGGCCGGGCTGGACGTCGCCGACCGGGTCGACCTGGAGATCCTGCGCACCCAGGTGGCCGGGGATCTGTTCCTGGACACCGAGATCCGGCCGCACCACAACGACCCGCTGCTGCACCTGCCCGGCGATGCGCTGTACCCCCTGCTGGCCCGCGAGGTCGGCGAGCCCGCCGACCGGCTGCGGTCGCTGACATCCCGGATGACGGCGATCCCCGACCGCCTGCGGGTCGCCCGGCGGACGTTGCGGGACATGCCGCGCGTCCACGTCGAGACCGCGATCGGACAGGTGAGCGGCATCCTCGCGTTGCTGCGCACCGAGCTCGAGGCGCTGGCCGAACGCGAGCCCACCCTGGCGGACGGTGCGCTGCGCGCCCGCGAGACCGCGGCGGAGGCGCTGGAGGAGCACGCCCGCTGGCTGGAGGCCCAGCTGCCGGTCAGCGACGGCGACCCCCGGCTCGGCGAGGCCGCCTTCGCCGCCAAGCTCTGGTACACGCTCGACACCGAGATCAGTTCGGACAGCCTGCTGAGCCGGGCCGAGAGCGACCTGCAGGCGGTCGAGGAGGAGATCGCCGAGCTGGCCTCCCGGATCGCCGGTGCGCCGCCGGCCGCCGGGCAGGTCCGTGAGGTGCTCGATCGGATGGCCGCAACCGCACCGGTGGACGCGACCACGATCGTCCCCCTGTGCGAGCAGGCGCTGGCCGACCTCACCAAGCGGGTGCGGGATCTGGACCTGGTCACCATCCCCGACGACCCGGTCCAGGTGATCCCCATGCCGGAGGCCCGCCGCGGCGTGGCGGTGGCCTACTGCGACGCCCCCGGCCCGCTGGAGCCCCAACCGCCCGGCGCGCCGCTGCCCACCTTCTTCGCGGTCTCCCCGCCGCCGGCCGACTGGACGCCCGAGCTGCTCGCCTCGTTCTACCGCGAGTACAACGGCAACATGCTGCGCAACCTCACCGTGCACGAGGCGATGCCGGGGCACGTGCTCCAGCTCGCGCACGACAAGCGCTTCGCCGGCGCCACCCGGGTCCGGGCCGCGGCCCGCAGCGGTGCGTTCATCGAGGGCTGGGCGGTCTACGCGGAGAGCATGCTCGCCCGATACGGTCTGGGGCTTGGCGCGGAGGTCGACGACGGCCTTCGGATGCAGCGGCTCAAGGTGCTGCTGCGCACGACGATCAACGCCGTCCTCGACGTCCGTGTGCACACCCGTGGCATGACCGAGGCGGAGGCGATGGCGCTGATGACCCAGCGGGG
>JBKPQU010000324.1:0-5538 GCA_046734255.1 Actinomycetota bacterium | reverse complement strand
GCCTCCGGGGCAGCCGGGCCGTCCCCGGGCGCCGCTCCGGGCGCGGATCCGGGGGCGTCGGCCCCGACGCTCACGGCGACCCGCTGCTCGCGCTGGGCCTCCTCGAGCCGGCGGCGCCGCACCCGCTCGGCCTGCGCCTTGATCTCGGGCTCGCGCTCCCGCAGGTCGACCAGTAGCGGTGTGGCGATGAAGATCGAGGAGTAGGTTCCGGCTGCGATGCCGACCAGCAGGGCGAGTGCGATGTCCTTCAGCGTCCCGGCGCCGAGCAGGAACGCGCCGATGAACAGGATCGAGGCGACCGGGAGCAGGGCCACCACGGAGGTGTTGATCGAGCGGACCAGCGTCTGGTTGACCGCCAGGTTGGCGGCCTCCGCGTAGGTTCGCTTGGTGGTGGCGGTGATGTGCTCGGTGTTCTCCCGCACCTTGTCGAACACGACGACCGTGTCGTAGAGGGAGTACCCGAGGATCGTCAGGAAGCCGATCACCGAGGCCGGGGAGATCTCGAAGCCGACCAGGGCGTACACGCCGAGCGTGATGATCAGGTCGTGCGCCAGCGCGATCAGAGCGGCGACCGCCATCTTCCAGGTCCGGAAGTACAGCGTGATCACGCCGGCCACCAGCAGGATGAACACGATCAGGCCCTGCAGGGCCTTCCGGGAGACGTCCTCGCCCCAGCTGGGACCCACGAACGAGGAGGTGACGTTCGTCTCCGGGACGTGGTAGGCGCGGGCCAGCGCGGTCTTCACGTCGTCGGTCTGGCTGGAGGTGAGCTTGTCGGTCTGCACCCGGATGCTGTTGCCGCCCACCACCGAGACCCGCGCCTGGGCACCGGCGTGCACCGAGGAGACCGCGTCCTCACCGACGATCTCGCTCGTGTTGGAGACGTTCGAGACCCGGAACTCCGACCCGCCGCGGAACTCGATGCTCGGGTTCAGGCCGCGCAGCCAGAGCGCGAGCAGCGACAGCACGACCGCGGCCACCGCGATCACGTACCAGAGCCTCCGGCGGCCGACGAAGTCGATGCTCCGCTCGCCGGTGTACAGCTGGTTGCCGAACTGGGCGAAGCTGGGCATCAGGGCTTCCTCCCCCGCGGGGTGAGGGTGTCCTCCACCCGGTCGTCCACCGTGTCCTGGACCCTCTCCTGCGCGGGCGGCCCGGCTGGCGCGACGCCGGCATCGGCGGCGGCCCTTTCGGCGGCCTTGCGCTCGGCGATGCTCTGCCCGGCGCCGCGCGCCGCCACCGTCGCCGCCTCGGGTCGCCGGGCGGGCGGCGTGCGCACCGTTCCGCGTCCGGTGTAGCTGACGCTGCGGCCGAGATGGACGGGGTCGAAGCCGGACAGCGGGTGGCCCCCGCCGAAGAAGCGGGTCCGGGCGAGCAGGGTGACCATGGGCTTGGTGAACAGGAACACCACGATCACGTCGACGATCGTGGTCAGGCCGAGGGTGAACGCGAACCCGCGCACCCCCCCGACCGCGAGCACGTAGAGGACGACCGCGGCGAGGAAGCTGACCGTGTCGGAGGCGAGGATGGTCCGCCGGGCGCGCAGCCAGGCCGTCTCCACCGCGGCGCCGAGCGCACGGCCGTCCCGCACCTCGTCCCGGACGCGTTCGAAGTACACGATGAACGAGTCGGCGGTGATACCGATCGCCACGATCAGGCCGGCGACTCCGGGCAGGCTCAGCCGGTAGCCCTGCCGCCAGCCGAGCAGCAGGATGAAGCCGTAGGTGATCAGGCCGGCGATCGCCAGGCTGCAGACGGTGACGAGGCCGAGAGCCCGGTACTGAAGCAGCGAGTACAGCACGACCAGCAGCAGGCCGATCAGGCCGGCCAGCAGGCCGCGCTGAAGCTGCTCACCGCCGAGCAGCGCGGAGATCTGCTCCTCGGTCTCGACCTGGAAGGAGATCGGCAGCGCTCCGAACTTCAGCTGGTTGGCCAGCGACTGCGCGCTGGCCTGGGTGAAGTTGCCGCTGATCGAGGCCTGGCCGCCGGGGATCCGCTCGTTGGTCGAGGGTGCCTCGATCACGAGCCCGTCCAGGACGATCCCGAACCGGTTGCGGTTGTCGGTCTTGGGGATCGCCGCGAGCCGGGTGGTGACGTCGGCGAACTTCTTGGTGCCGGCGCTGGTGAAGTCCAGGCGGACCTCCCACTCGCCGGTCAGCGCGCCCTGGCTGTTCTGCTGGATGCCGGCCACGGCCGACTTGATGTCGGTGCCGATCACCTCGGCCGGGCCCAGGATGAACTTCTCCGAGCCGTCCTTCGCGCAGGTGACCAGGGGCTTGCTCAGGTCGCCGGGGTTACCGCCGGTGAGGTTCTTCGGGTCGGTGCAGTCCAGCGCGAGGAACTGCTGCTCCAGCGCGGGGGTGACCCAGTGGAGGTCGCTGGCGTCGGTCGGCTTGATGCTCGGCGTCGCGGCGGGGGTGGGCGAGGCGGCGACGGTGGACGGCTTGACCGAGGGGGTGGTCGCCGGGGTGGTGGCGGCCGCCCGGCCCGCCTGGGCGACGGCGGCCGGCGGGATGGCCCGGCCGTTGCTGCTCGACGAGGGCGAGGTCGGCCGGGCGCTGGCCGTCGCACCGGTGGAGCCCCTGGGTGACCCGGACGCCGACGGGGTGGCGCCCGGGGTGGGGGTGCCACTGCCGGTCGCGCCGGGCGTCGGGGTGGTGGGGAGCTGGGTCTGCTGGGCCACGAGCACGGCACGGAACTGCAGCTGGGCCGCCTGCTCGACCAGCTGGATCGTCTGCCGGTCGGGCTTGCCGGGCAGCGCCACGATGATGTTCCGGCCGCCCTGGGTGTTCACCTCGGCCTCGGAGACCCCGGAGCCGTTGACCCGCTGCCGGATGATGTCCACGGCCTGGTTGATGGTGTTCTCGGTGATCCGCCCGCTGGTCCCCGGCTGCGCGATCGGGGTCAGCGTGATCTGGGTGCCGCCCTCGAGGTCGAGCGCGAGCTTCGGCGTCCACTGGGCATCGGAGAGGACCACCCCGCCGGCGACCGTGCCGAACAGGACGACCAGCAGGGAGAAGAGCCCGAACAGGCTCCGGCCGGGCCGTGAGACGTTGGCGGTTCGTGCCACGTGTCCATGCTCTCTTCGTGGATGGGTCGGCGGGTGCCGTTGGCGCAGCGGCCGTTAGTCCCGGCGGGGCGGGCCGTCCTCCGTCGGGTCCTGGTCGGCGGGCCGCTCCGCGACGTCATCGACCACGGGGGCATCGTCGACCACGGGCGTGCCGCGTTGAGGATGGTCCTCGAGCGGGATGCTCTCGTGCATCCCGCCGACGGGCGCCGGCGTGACCACCTTGACCACCGCCTGGCGCAGCCAGCGGGAGGTCTGCCCGGGCGCGGTCTCCAGCGTCACCTGGTCGCCGTCCACGGAGACGACGGTGCCGAACATGCCGGCGCCGGTCATCACCACCGCGCCGGGATTGACCTGGGACTGGGCTTCCCGCAGTGCGCGCCCGCGGCGGCGTCCCTGGAGGGTCAGCAGCACCAGCAACACCAACGGGATGGCCAGGAGGAGGCCGTTGGCGTTCACCTGCTCACTCCTCTCTGCGCGCACGTGAGCCTCACGTGCGCGTCCGCCGGGCTCAGGCACCGAACGTGCACCGAACGTATCCGGTTCCCGGGCCTCGAGGGAGTCTAGGCCATCACCAACGCCCGTCCTCGACGTCCAGCAACATGGCCTGGCCCGAGCCGGCGGGCGGTCGCAGGCCCAGGTGCCGCCAGGTCGCAGGGGTGGCGACCCGCCCGCGCGGCGTGCGCCCGATCAGGCCCTCCCGGACGAGGAACGGCTCGGCCACGGTCTCGACCGTCTCCGCCTCCTCCCCGACCGCGACCGCGAGCGTCGACAGCCCCACCGGACCGCCGCCGAAGCGCGCGCAGAGGGCCTCCAGGACGGCGCGGTCGAGGCGGTCGAGGCCGCGCTCGTCGACCGCGTACACCTGCAGCGCCGCCCGCGCCGCGGCCCGGTCGAGGATGCCGTTGCCGCGAACCTGGGCCCAGTCCCGGACGCGGCGCAGGAGCCGGTTGGCGATCCGCGGCGTGCCCCGCGAGCGCCGGGCGATCTCCACGGAGCCGTCCTCGGTGAGCGGGACGCCGAGCAGCCCGGCCGAGCGCCGGAGCACCTGCTCCAGCTCCTCGGCGGAGTAGAAGTCCAGGTGCCCGGTGAAGCCGAACCGGTCACGCAGCGGCCCGGGGAGCATCCCGACGCGGGTGGTGGCGCCGACGATCGTGAACGGTGGCAGGGTGAGCGGGATCGCCGTGGCTCCGGGCCCCTTGCCGACCACGACGTCGACGCGGAAGTCCTCCATGGCGACGTAGAGCATCTCCTCGGCGGGTCGGGCCATCCGGTGGATCTCGTCGAGGAACAGCACCTCGCCCTCGTCGAGCGAGGAGAGCACCGCCGCCAGGTCGCCGGCGTGCTGGATCGCCGGACCGCTGGTCACTCGCAGCGGCGCCCCGATCTCGTACGCGATGATCATCGCGAGGGTGGTCTTGCCCAGGCCTGGGGGTCCGGACAGCAGCACGTGGTCCGGCGGGGAGTTGCGGCCGCGGGCCGCCTCGAGCACGAGCGACAGCTGCTCGCGAACCACTCCCTGGCCGACGAACTCGTCCAGCCGCCGCGGCCGCAGGGCGCTCTCGACCGCGCGCTCCTCGGGGTCGGCGTCGGCGGCGACCAGCGACTCTTCGGTGACGGGGTCGCCCACGGGCTCGCTCACCCCGCCTTGCCGAGGTGGCGCAGCGCCTGACGGAGGACGGCGGAGACGTCGGGGGCGGGGTCACCGGCCGAGCCGCCGGCGTCGGCGCCGACCGCCTCGACGGCGTCCGCCGCGGCCCGCGCCGACCACCCCAGACCGACCAGTGCATCGACGACCTGCTCGCGCCAGGCGGGCAGCGCGCTCACCCGGGTCGCACCGGCGCCGGCGTCGGACTCGCTCGGCGGGCCGATCCGGTCGGTGAGCTCGAGCAGGATGCGCTGCGCACCCTTGCGGCCGATCCCGGGGACGCTGGTCAGCGCGACGTGGTCCTGGGCGGCGACGGCGGCGCGCAGGCCCTCCGGGGTGTGCACCGCGAGCATCGCCAGGGCCAGCCGCGGGCCGATCCCGGAGACCGTCTGCACGGTCTCGAACACGTCGCGCTCGTCGGCGTCGGCGAAACCGAACAGCGTCAGCGCGTCCTCCCGGACGACCAGGCTGGTGGCCAGCTGCGCCTCGGCACCGGTGCGCAGCCCCGCCAGCGTGGCGGGCGTCGCCTGCACCAGCAGCCCGACGCCGCCGACCTCGATCACCGCGCTGTCCAGCCGGACGGCGAGCACGCGGCCTCGAACCGACGCGATCACCCGCGGCACCTCCCGATCAACGCCCGAACAGGTGTACGAGCCGAACGCTACCGGCCTGCTCCGACACCTGGGGCCCGACGCGCCGCCGACCGGGCATGCTCGAGGGCGGCCAGCCACTGGCGCTGGGCCGCGGTCACCGGCGCCGTCCCGCCCGCGGTCGCCCCGCCGTCCCGCCACAGGTGACAGACCGCCAGCGCCAACGCGTCGGC
>JBKPQU010000323.1:0-3946 GCA_046734255.1 Actinomycetota bacterium | reverse complement strand
GCGCTGCTCGAGGAGGTGCGCGGTGAACCCCGGCCCGCGACGCGCTGGGATCCGCGGGTCCATTCCCAGCCGCTGACGGGCAATCCGGCTCGTGCGGCCCGGCGCCCGGGCGGCGGTGAGGCGGCGCGATGACCCGGGTCGCGGTGATGGGCACCGGATCGTGGGGGACCACCTTCGCCGTCGTCCTCGCCGATGCCGGCGCCTCGGTGTCGCTGTGGGGGCGCCGGCCCGAGGTCTGCCGGCAGATCACCGAGGAACACCGCAATCCGGACTATCTCGGCGAGATCGAGCTGCCGCCGGCGCTTAGCGCCTCACCGGACCCGGCGGAGGTGATGGACGGCGCCGCGGTCGTCGTGCTGGCGCTGCCGTCCCAGGAACTTCGGGCCAACCTGGTCGGGTGGCGTGCCCTCATCCCGGAAGGCGCGGACCTGGTGAGCCTGATGAAGGGCGTCGAACTCGGCACCCTGCAACGGATGAGCGAGGTGATCGCCGAGGTCACCGGCGCGGGGCAGGAGCGGATCGCGGTCGTCTCCGGCCCGAACCTGGCCAGCGAGATCGCCCGGCGCCAGCCCACCGCCACGGTGATCGCCTCGTCGTCGGCGGCCGCCGCCGACCGGGTGGCCGAGGCCTGCTCCGCGCCGTACTTCCGCCCCTACACCAACACCGACGTGGTCGGCGTGGAGATGGGCGGGGTGGTCAAGAACGTGATCGCGCTGGCGGTGGGGATGGCCGAGGGCATGGGCCTGGGCGACAACTCCAAGGCATCGATCATCACCCGCGGTCTCGCCGAGACCGCCCGCCTGGCATTGGCGATGGGCGCGGAGCAGACGACGATCGCCGGCCTCGCGGGGCTGGGTGACCTCGTGGCGACATGCGCCTCACCGCTGTCCCGCAACCGCACGTTCGGCACGCTGCTCGGCCGCGGGCTCCCGGTCGAGGAGGTGATCGCCCAGACGCGACAGACCGCGGAGGGCGTGAAGTCCTGCGCGTCCGTGCTCGCGCTCGCGCGCAAGCACGGGGTGGACATGCCGATCACCGAACAGGTCGTGGGGGTCGTGCACGAGGGCGTGCCGGTGGACGTGCTCACCTCACGGCTGCTGTCTCGCGCGCGCAAGACCGAGGCGGGCTGAGCCTCAGCCCGCGGCGCGCAGCGCTTCGTCCAGGTCCCGCCAGAGATCGTCGACGTCCTCGATCCCCACCGACAGGCGGAGCAGTCCCTCGGGCACCTCCGCGGGTTCCGAGGCGTAGCGGCGGCGGCGTTCCAGCGTCGACTCCACGCCGCCGAGGCTGGTCGCGTGCCGCCACAGCCGGAGCGCCGAGACCACCTGCTCTGCCGCCTCGGCACCCCCGCGCACCTCGATCGAGATGATCGCGCCGAACGTCCGCATCTGCGCGGCCGCGCGCTCGTGACCCGGATGCTCCGGCAGCGACGGATGCCGGACCCGCTCGAGCCGGGGGTGGCCGACCAGCCTGCGGGCCAGCTCGGCGGCGTTGCCGCAGGCGCGCTCGACCCGCACGTGCAGGGTGCGCAGCCCCCGCAACGCCAGCCACGACTCCATCGGACCAGGTACCGCACCCCGCAGCGTGCGCGTGCCGCGCAGCGTGGCGGCGAGGTCGGGGTCCGCGGCCACGACCGCACCGAGCACGACGTCGGAGTGACCGGACAGGTACTTGGTCACCGAGTGCACGGCCAGATCCGCACCCATGGTCAGTGGCCGCATGCCGAGCGGGGTGGCGAACGTGTTGTCCATGACCACCAGCGCGCCACCCCGGCGCCCCGCGGCAGTCAGCGCGGGTGCGTCGGCGATCTCCAGCAGCGGGTTCGTCGGGGTCTCCACCCAGAGCATCGCCGCGCCGTCCAGCGCCTCCAGGACCGCCGGTGTGTCGGCGATGTCGACCAGCCGCGACTGGATCCGGCCCTGGGCGGCCAGATCGGTGAGCAACGACGACAGGCCCGAGTACGCCGTCCGCGGCGCGACCACCGCCCCGCCGGGAGGGACATGCTCCAACGTCGCCGCCATCGCCGCGACGCCCGAACCGAACAGAACCGCCTCACCGCCCTCGAGGTGACCGAGCGCACGCTCGAACGCCGCCCAGGTCGGGTTGGCCCACCGACCGTAGGTCAACGCCGCCGGATCCGGCACCGCGTCCGCGGCCTGGTACGTCGAGGCCAGCACCACCGGGGGGTTCAGCGGCGCGTCCACCACCGGTTCCGGGCGGCCGGCCACCACGGCGAGCGTCGCCGGCGCGAGCGGACGCTCGGCGATCGGATCGGCGATCGGATCGGCGGACTGGTCCGCGGTCATGGCAGCCGAGGGTAGCTGCGTTCGGCAGACTCCCGGCCGCCCAGGGCCGGACAGAGTACCCTCGCCCGGGATGGACGAGACCGAATCGATCGGCGGCGGGTCTGCGGCGGGGCAGCGTCCCCGGGTGGCGGTGGTCTTCGGGGGCCGTTCCAGCGAGCACGCGATCAGCTGCGTCACTGCCGCCGGGGTCCTGCGGGCGATCGACCGGGCCGTGTACGACGTCGTCCCGATCGGCATCACGACCGGCGGGCGGTGGGTGCTGGCCGCTGACGACCCGTCCCGCTGGGAGCTGGGCGAGGGCGTGCTGCCCGAGGTCAAGGACGGCGACGGCCCGGGCGTGCTGGTCCCGCTGGAGGTCGGGGCGCGCGGGCTGACCGTGCTCGAGCCCGGTCAGGTGCCACGCGTCTTCGGCGGCGTCGACGTCGTGCTTCCGTTGCTGCACGGGCCGTTCGGCGAGGACGGCACGCTGCAGGGGATGCTCGAACTCGGGGACGTCCGGTACGTCGGCTCGGGGGTGCTGGCGTCCGCGGCGTGCATGGACAAGCACGTGATGAAGGTGATGCTGGCCGGGGCCGGCATCCCGGTCGGCGAGCACATCGTCGTCCTGCCCCGGGACTGGGAACGGCACCCCGACGCCGTGCGCGAGGACGTCGAGGAGCTGGGCTGGCCGGTGTTCGTGAAGCCCGCCCGGGCGGGGTCGAGCATCGGGATCACCAAGGTGGTCCGCCCGGAGGACCTGGACGCGGCGATCGAGCTCGCCCGGCGGCACGACCCGAAGGTCGTCGTCGAGACGGCCGTGGCCGGCCGGGAGATCGAGTGCGCGGTGCTGGAGTCGCTGGACGGCGGCCCGCCGGCGACCAGCCTGCCGGGGGAGATCGAGGTCATCTCCGGCCACGAGTTCTACGACTTCGAGGCCAAGTACCTCGACCCTGCCGCGGTCCGGCTGACCTGCCCTGCCGACCTTCCGGATCGCCTCACGCGACGCGTCCGGGACCTGTCGGCCCGGGCGTTCGAGGCGATGGGCTGCGAGGGGCTGGCCCGGGTGGACTTCTTCCTCCGCCCGGACGGCGAGGTGCTGGTCAACGAGATCAACACGATGCCCGGGTTCACCCCGTTCTCCATGTACCCGCAGATGTGGGCCGCGACCGGGCTGGAGTACGCCGACCTGGTGGACCGACTGATCCGGTTGGCCCTGGCCCGCCGTACCGGTCTGCGCTGAGGTCCGGGCGGGGTCTCAGCCGAGGCAGCGGCGCGGCGTCCGGGGGAGTGCGGCGGCGACCGCGGCCACGTCGACCAGCGCGGCCGGCGCGTCGGTCCGCCCGTAGGAGGCGGGCACGCTGACCTCGACCGCGGGCGAGCGCCCGAAGGTGGTGAACACCAGCGGATCGCCGCTGTCGTCGACCACCCAGTCGGTGCCGTTGACCGACAGGCACGGCAGCGACGTGGGGCCGGGTTCCGGCAACCCGCAGCGCAGCACGACGGCCGGCCGGCCCCAGGCCGCGGCGCCGGTGACGCCCAGCGGCGTCCGCTCCTCGCCGAGGACCCGCGCCGGCGCGTGCCGGAGGGCGGCCGTGCAGGCGCTGCTTCCTGCGGAGGGCGCCGGGGTGACCTCGGGCGCCCGCCCCGAGCAGCCGGCCAGT
>JBKPQU010000322.1:0-5894 GCA_046734255.1 Actinomycetota bacterium | reverse complement strand
GGCCGGCTGGACGGCGATGCTGATCGGCGGCGCGATCGCGATCTGGGGCTTCTCCAACCAGGTGAAGTACGTCGGCCCGTTCCCCAAGGCCAACTCCTCGCTCGGCGACCTCACGTTCGAGGTCGGGTTCGTGCTGGCCGGCATCCTCTACTACGTCTTCTACCGGATGCAGCGCGACCGCACCGACGAGGTGATGGTCGTCCCCGAAGCACGCCCCTGAGTTCGCGGCCGGGCGTGTGCTCCTTCGCGGGGCGCACGCCCGTCAGGGGCGCAGGAAGGTGACCTCCCGCTCGGAGCCGGCGACGGTGACGGTGGTGCGCGCCGGCTGGGTCCGGGCGAGCACGGTGCCGCCGCGCATCACCAGGAAGCGCGGGGCCACGGTGCGGATCGCGTCCTCCGGCGTCGGCGCGTCGAAGACGACGAGGTCGGCCGGGCCGCCCACGCGGACGCCGCCGCTGTCGACGCCCAGCGCGCGGGCCGGGTTCAGCGTGACCATCTCCAGCAGGTAGGGCAGTTCAGCCGCGCCGCTCATGTGACCGAGGTGCGCGAGCACGAACGCCGCCTGCACGGGGTCGCCGTACCCCATCGGGTACCACGGGTCCATCACGGAGTCGTGGCCGATCGCCACGTTGACGCCGGCGGCCAGCAGCTGCTTGACCCTGGTGTGCCCGCGCCGGATCGGGCCGGTGTCGAACCGGCCCTGCAGCACCGCGTTGTCCAGGGGGTTGGTCACCATGTGCAGCCCGGCACGGGCGATGTTGGTGATCAGCCGGCCGGCGTAGGCGTTGTTGTAGGAGTGCATCGCGGTCGTGTGGCTCGCGGTCACCCGGCCGGACATCCCGCGGCGGATCGTCTCGGCGACCATCACCTCGACGAACCGGGCGTGGTCGTCGTCGGTCTCGTCGCAGTGGATGTCGATCAGCAGTCCGGCCTCCTCGGCCAGCGCGAAAGCGAACTGCACGCTTGCCACGCCGTCCTCGCGGGTCAGCTCGAAGTGCGGGATCCCGCCGACGACGTCGACGCCGTTCTCGACCGCCGCACGCATCAGCCCCTCGCCGCCGGGGAACCCGTAGATCCCCTGCTGCGGGAACGCGACCAGCTGCAGGTCGACCACGCCGCGCAGCTCGTCGCGCAGGGCGGAGAGCCCCTTCAGCGCGCGCAGCTCGGGGTCGCAGACGTCGACGTGGCTTCGCACGTGCTGGACGCCGCAGGCCAGCTGCCACATCAGCACCTCGCGGGCGCGGGTCATCACATCCTCGACGGACAGCGTCTTCACCCGCTCCGACCAGACCGCGATCCCCTCGAACAGCGAGCCGGACTCGTTCGCCCGCGGCTGCCCGACCGTGAGCACGGCGTCCAGGTGGATGTGCGGCTCGACCAGCGGCGGTGTCACCAGCCGGCCCTCGAGGTCGACTTCCTCGGGCTCGCCGGACGCCGCGAGCCCGGGCTCGATCGCGGCGATCATTCCGTCCTGGACGGCGATGTCGGCCACGGCGGCCCGGCCGTCGCCGAGCGGCGGCACCCCCAGCCGTGCGTTGCGCAGGATCAGGTCCATCGTCGTCCCTTCTTCCGGCGGAGGTGGTGGAGCCACGCTTAGGGCGTCTCGTACCAGCGGCGCAGGATCCGGCGCAGCGCGATCCCGCTGCGGTCGGAGCGCACGTGCAGCTCGTCGCGCATCCGCAGCGGCAGGCCGGTGACGCTCATCGCCTTCTGCAGCGCGAGATCCTCCGCGAGCACGGCGACCTCGAAGGCCACCTCCTTGGCCACGACATCCGGCCCGGGGACGCCGACCCCGCCGATGTTGTGCAGCAGCATCTTGGTGTAGATCCGCGTGCTGTCCAGGTCCTCGGGCTGGAGGAAGAACAGGATCGTCTTCACCGCCCCGGCGTCCAGCTCCTCCAGCCGCAGGTACAGCTGGAACGGCGCGCGGTAGAAGTAGGTCGCGCGGCGGCGCTGCCGCTCCGGCCGCAGCCCGGCGAGGACAGCGGGGTCCTCGGGGTTGTCGAACCACTGTTCCTGGACCGACGTGAGCTGGTCTCCGTCGACGCTCACCTCGAACGCGGGCACGTACGGCTCCTCGGCGGCACCGAATGTCCCGGCGTGGACGAACGGGAAGTGCGCGACGTCGAGGAAGTTGTCCGCCAGCACCCCGGCCGCCGACGCGGACCGGGCCGGGACGAGCCAGCCCTGGGCGAAGCGAGGGTCGGCGTCGTCCGGCGCGTCGAACAGCTCGACGCGCGGCTGTTCCGGCGCCACCCAGACGACGCCGAAGCGCTCCTGGACGCCGGCCGGCCGCGGCGCCACCCGCACCTGCCCCTCCGGCGTCCGGACGACGGTCAGCTGCTCGCCCAGCAGGCGCACCTGCAGTGGCGCTGCTCCGGCGGGCACCTCGTCGCCCAGGGCCACCGGGTGCCAGCCGGCGCGCAGCGACGGGTCGAGGTTGGTGAAGACCTCATCGCGGGCCCGCAGGTCGAACGGCGCGTCCTGCTCGCCCGGCTCGGCCGGCGCCACCCACACCATCCCGTCCTGCTCGCGGACGCCCCACGGGCGGTCCAGCCGGGCTCGAGGCGGCACCTCCGCGTCCGGACCGGCCGAGGGGACCAGCGCGCACGCGCCGTCCCCGCCGAACTCCCACCCGTGGTACGGGCAGCGCAGCCGGCCCCCGACCACGCTGCCGTTCTCCAGCCGGACGAGCCGGTGCGGGCACCGCTCGGAGACCACGCTGACCGGCTCCCCGGGCCCTGCGCGGAACGCGGTGTAGACGTGCTCGCCGGCGACCACCCGGCGAGGGTTGCTGGTGATCTCCGCGCTGGTCGCGACCGCCCACCAGCCGGGACCGCCGATCTCGGCCTGCGCCGGAGGTGTCGTCGTCACCCTGGCCACCTCCAGTGTCCACACAGTCTCGCCCGCGGCGTACCCGGGCATTGTGCCCCGGCATGTCGCTCCGATGGATGATGGTCCGGTGACGGACGCCCGGCCGACCGACCCGGACGCCGGGGGCCTGGAGGCCGACCAGGACGACGGCGCGTACCAGAGGCGACGGCGCGTATACGAAGTGTGGATCGTGCTCGGGCTCTCCCTCGGGCAGGCGGCGGTGTACTCCGTGATCAGCCTCACCGCGAAGCTCACCGCCGGAAAGCCGCTGGCGCAGCAGAAGTCCACGCTCGTCTCCCCGGCCAGCCCGCGCCCGTACCTGGACCTGACCTACCAGATCGCCGACGTCTTCTTCACGATCATGCCCGTCCTGCTCGCGCTGTGGTTGCTGAGCGAGCGCGGGCGCTCCGGGGCGGCCAGGATCGGCCTGGACCTGCGCCGCCCATGGGCGGACCTCGGCGTGGGCGCGCTGCTCGCGGCCGTCGTCGGCATCCCCGGGATCGGCCTGTACCTGCTCGGGCACGCCCTGGGCATCACCACGACCGTGGTGCCCGCGGCGCTCAACGCGCACTGGTGGACGGTTCCGATCCTGCTTCTCCAGGCCGCCAAGAACGCCGTGCTGGAGGAGGTGGTCGCGGTCGGCTACCTCATGACGCGGCTACGGCAGCTCGGCTGGACGCCGGTCGCGACGGTGCTCGCCAGCGCGCTGCTCCGCGGGTCGTACCACCTCTACCAGGGCTTCGGTCCGTTCATCGGCAACATGATCATGGGCCTGCTGTTCGCGGAGTGGTTCCGCCGACGAGGCCGGGTCATGCCGCTGGTGGTGGCGCACACCCTGCTCGACTCGGTCGCCTTCGTCGGTTACCAGCTGTTCAACTCCGTGCTCGGCCTGCACTGAGCCGGCGCAGCCCCTTGCAGCCTGCGCTGAGATCGCGGCGTGGCTGATTCGTCACTGTGACGTACTGGTTGAACCGTCACTGTTGCGCGGTACGCGGGATAGGTCTTGGATGTGCGCGCCGGCCGTATATCCCTACGGCACCCTCTCGGCGGAAGGACCCTCCACCATGCGTCTCCGTCACCTGATCACGGTGGCCGCGGTCGCTGCGACCGTACTCGCCGGGTCGTTGACAGCACTCTCCGGGGCCACGGCGGCGCCCCAAGCCCACCGGTTGCCGGTCGCCAACGCCCAGCCCGACCTGGGCACGACCAAGGCGACCAGTACGGTGCCGGCTTCCGAGAAGGTCGTGGTCAGGGTGTTCCTCGCCCTGCGCGACCAGGCCGCGGCCGAGGCCGCGGTGCGCGCGGTCAGCGACCCGAGCAGCGCCGACTACACCCACTACCTCACGCCGGCCCAGTTCCGGGCCCGCTACTCCCCGACGGCCGCGACGGTCGCGGCGGTCAGCCGGTTCCTCATCCAGAACGGCATGAAGGTCACCGCCGTACCGACCAACCACGCGTACGTCGAGGCCCAGGGAACGGCCGCCCAGGCCCAGACCGCGTTCGCCACCAGCCTGCGCACCTTCCGCCTGCAGGGCCACGAGATGCGCGCCGCGGCGACGCAGCCCACGCTCCCCCGCTCGCTGGCCACTCAGGTGATCGGCGTGTCCGGGCTGGCCAGCATCTCCCAGCTGATGACACACCGGGCCCCACCGCCTCCGGCCTTCGTCAACTCCCCGCCGTGCTCGCAGTTCTACGGTGAGGTGCCGGCGACGACGGTGCCGCGTGTGTTCGGCGCAGTGCAGCCGTACGCACCGTGCGGCTACGTGCCGGACCAGCTGCAGGGGACCTACGGGGTCCGCGGCGCGATCGCGCGCGGCAACGACGGCAGTGGCGTGACGGTCGCGATCACCGACGCCTACGCCGCCCCGACCATCGAGACGGACGCGAACACCTACTCCCAGGTCCACGGCCAGCCGACCTTCGAGCCCGGACAGTTCACCCAGGTGCTGCCGGCTGCGTTCCGGTTCGGCTTCGACGACGTGGTCAACGGCGATCTGTGCGGCGAACAGGGCTGGTACGGCGAGGAGACCCTGGACGTCGAGGCGGTGCACGCGATGGCTCCAGGAGCCAACATCACCTACGTCGCCTCCCCGTCCTGCGACAACCTCGATTTCGCCATCACGTTGATCAACCTCGTCAACAACCACCTGGCCGACATCGTCACCAACTCCTGGGGCGGGACGAACGAGAGCAACGGGTCCCCGGAGCTGGACATCATCTACCACCAGATCTTCGTGCAGGCAGCGCTGGAGGGGATCGGGTTCTACTTCTCCTCCGGTGACTCCGCTGACGGCGCGGTCGACAACAACGGCGTCCCGACCGTCCAGGCGCCGGCGAACGACCCGCTGGTGACCGCGGTCGGTGGCACCTCGCTGGCCGTGGACGCCGACCAGCGCCGGCAGTTCGAGACCGGCTGGAGCACCGGTCGCTCGGAGCTGGTCGACGGGGTCTTCACCCCTGACCCGCCCGGAGTCCTCCTGTACGGCGCGGGCGGCGGCACCAGCCGGGTCTTCCCCGAGCCCTTCTATCAGGTGGGCGTGGTCCCGGACGACCTCGTCACACGCTTCAGCCCCGACGGCGGGCGAGTGGTGCCCGACGTCTCGACGGTGGGCGATCCGAACACCGGGATGCTGATCGGCGAGACCCAGACCTTCCCGGACGGGACCGAGCGGTTCAGTGAGTTCCGGATCGGCGGCACCTCGCTGTCCAGCCCGATCTTCGCCGGGGTCATGGCGCTCGCCGACCAGCGGGCCGGCACACCGCACGGGTTCGCCAACCCGGCGCTGTACGCCGCGGCCGGTACCGCCGCGTTCTACGATCCCCAGCCGGTCACCGGCCTCGGGGTCGTGCGGGTGGACTTCGCCAACGGCACCGACGCCGCCGACGGCACCATCACGACGTTCCGCACCCTCGACACCACCGTCGACACGATCCTGCGCGCCCGCGTGGGGTACGACGACATCACCGGCGTGGGAACGCCCAACGGTGTCAGGTTCCTGAACGCTCTCACGAGGTGAACC